>JBFKNO010000122.1:0-8197 GCA_041629275.1 Nitrospiraceae bacterium | reverse complement strand
GGGTCATCGTACACGATGACCCCGGGCGCCACGGACAGGACCGCCCTCGCCTCGTTGGCGGTCACTTTGCGCTCGGTCTCGATGTTGACCGACTCGGAATGCCCGATGTAGACGGGCACCCGGACGGTCGTCGCCGTAATGGCCAGCGAGTCGTCGCCCATGATCTTCCTGGTCTCGTTGACCATCTTCATTTCTTCTTTCGTATACCCGGTGGGCAGGAAATCGTCGATGTGGGGAAGGCAGTTGAACGCGATCCGATGCGGGTACACGTTCGGCTTGGCTTCCTGGAAGCTCAGGAGCGCGCGGGACTCCTCCATGAGCTCGTCCATGGCCTCCTTGCCCGTGCCGGACACCGACTGAAAGGTCGTCACGACGATCCGCCTGACCTTGAACTGCGCGTGAAGCGGCTGGAGCGCGACCACCATTTGAATCGTCGAGCAGTTCGGGTTCGCGATGATGCCGCGATGCCACCCGATGTCCTGGGCATTCACCTCCGGGACCACGAGGGGGACATCCGCGGCCATGCGCCAGGCCGAGCTGTTGTCGATCACGACCGCCCCCGCCTTGGCGGCCAGCGGCGCGAATTCCTTGCTGACCTCGCTGCCGGCAGAGAACAGCGCAATGTCAACACCTTCAAACGAACCGGCGCCCAGCTCGCGGATGGTGACCTCGCCTCCCTGGAAGGAGACCGTCCCTCCCGCCGATCGCGCCGAGGCCAGGGGGACCAGCGTGGCGACGGGGAACTTGCGCTCCTCCAGGACCTCGATCATCACGCCGCCCACCGCCCCCGTCGCGCCCACCACGGCGACGGTATATGCTTCTTTGCTCTGGAACATCATGCCGCCTTTGGTTACCCAGTGCTGAGGCATGAGGACTGAGGACTGAGGGTCAAAACGATATGTGCGTCCTCCTCAGTCCTCATCCCTTGGTCCTCAGTCCCCTCCGTTAACCTGCGATCATCCTGATCCGATGATTGAACGTATCGGCGATCAACACGTTACCGGCTGAGTCGACCGCGACACCGAACGGATAGTTGAGGCTGCCTTGCGTGGCCGGCAGTCCGTCGCCCGAGTATTGCGCGACGCCGTTGCCCGCCAGCACCGTCACGATCTTGCGGACGTGATCCCAACGCCGGATCAGGTGGCTGTCGGAGTCCGTGATCAAGAGGTCGCCCCTCGGGGTCACGGCAATCCCATAGGGACGCGACACGCTGGTGGAAAATTCATTGGCGTGCCCGCCATATCGGTACTCTCCTCCATCACCGGCGAGGGTCGAGATGACGCCGGTCTCCGGGTCGATTCGCCTGATGCGACCGTTGAACGTGTCGGCGATGTAGAGCGCCCCTTCCGGCCCCATCGCCAGACCACTCGGCCCGGCCAGCAACGCCTCCACGGCCGGCATCCCGTCTCCGGTATAGCCGGACTCCCCTGTTCCCGCGACCGTCGTGATGATGCCGGTCTGCAGATCGACCCGCCGGATGCGGTTATTGCTCTGGTCCGCGATGAACAGGCTCCCCTTCCCGTCGAGCGCCAGGGCGCAGGGTTCGTTCAAGGTCGCCGCCGTCGCCGGCCCGCCGTCGCCCGAGCATCGATGTTGGCCCGTTCCCGCGAGGGTCTGGATGGCCCCCGTGCGGCGATCGACGCGCCGGACCCGGTGGTTCATCGTATCCGCGATATACAAGGCGGCCCCATCGACGGCGAGCGCCGAGGGAAAGTTCAGCGTCGCCGCCGTCGCCGGCCCGCCGTCACCGGTGACCCGTGCTCCCTTGGGGGCGGCGCCCACGACGAACCGCACCGTCCCGCTCACATCTGCGAGCTGGGCAAATTTCGCGTGGGCCTCGGTCGAGGAATCGCCGAGCGGATCCTCCTCCTCTTGGGTCCGCTCGTCGGCTGGAGGAGGCCCGGCGTCGCGCTCCGTGGCGTGGTCAGCGGGGCCGCCGCTGCCCGCGACCGTCGAGATGACGCCGGTGCCGAGGTCGACCCTCCTGACGCAGTGATTCTCGGAATCTGCAATGTAGAGGCCGCCGTTTCCGTCGAGCGCCAGGCTTTTCGGCTCGTTGAGCCTGGCGGCAGTCGCCGGCCCTCCGTCACCGGCATGCCCCGGCTCGCCGGTCCCCGCGATGGTGACCAGGGTGCCTGGGTGAATCTTACTCGATCCCGCGATGATCATAAACTTTGCAAAAATGGCAATTGGGTAAGTCGGTAATTAGGTAAGTGGGATGATCGCAGGGCGCTCTCCTTGTGCACCGATGATCCTTACCTTCAACTTGATTAGCGTTCCGAGAGATGCCGAAGAATGGCGTCGCCCATCTCGGACGTGCCGACGAGGGTCGTGCCCTCCCGATGAATGTCCTTGGTCCGGAACCCTCGCGCGAGCGTGTCGGCGATGGCGCGCTCGATCGCATCCGCCTCCTTCTCGAGCTGGAAGCCGTATGACAACATCATGGCCGCGGACGCGATCGTGGCGATCGGGTTGGCGAGCTGCCGCCCGGCGATGTCCGGGGCGCTTCCGTGGATGGGCTCGTACATGCCGACCCGGGCGCCGACACTGGCCGAGGGCAGCATCCCGATGGAGCCCGTGAGCATCGCCGCCTCGTCGCTCAGGATGTCCCCGAACATGTTGGTCGTGACGAGCACGTCGAACTGTCGCGGATTGCGGATGAGCTGCATGGCGCAGTTGTCCACGTACATGTGGGTCAGCTGCACGTCGGGATAGCCCCTGTGGACCTCGGTGACGATCCGACGCCACAGCTCGGACGATTCCAGGACGTTGGCTTTGTCCACCGATGTCACCAGTCGCCGCCGCTTGCGCGCCGCCTGGAAGGCGACCTCCGCAATGCGCCGGATCTCCTCGGTGGTATAGACCTCGGTGTTGATCCCGCGCTCGCCGTCGGGCGTCCGCTCGATGCCTTTGGGCTTGCCGAAGTAGATGCCGCCGGTCAGCTCGCGCACCACCAAGAGGTCGATGCCTTCGATCACCTCTCGCTTGAGCGTGGAGGCATCGACGAGCTCCGGGTACAACTTGGCGGGACGCAGGTTGGCAAACAACCCGAGCTGCTCGCGCAGCCCCAGCAAGGCGCGCTCGGGACGGCGATCGTAGTCCAGCCCCTCCCACTTTGGACCGCCGACGGCCCCCAGGAGCACGGCGTCGCATTCCTTGGCCAGGGCCAGCGTCTCGTTTGGGAGCGGGACGCCGGTCGCATCGATGGCCTGGCCTCCCACGAGCCCCGGCAGGAACTCGAAGTGATGGTCGGCCTTCGCCGCGACAGCCTCGAGAACCTTGACCGCCTCCGGCACGATCTCCTGGCCCACGCCGTCGCCGGCCAGGACCGCAATTTTCGCCCTCACCGATCTCCCCCCTCCTGACCCCTTGCGCTCTCTTCAGGAGACACGCACAAGCTTTCTTCGGTCAATGTCGTGGCATGTCATGCCGTCCGATTGTAGCTGCAGCATCTCATGCTGCCGACGGAAAGGCGCCATAAGATGGCGCCGCTACAGCACGCCTGATTTTCATCGTGCGGTGCAGACCTCAGGGCCATGACACATGCTACTCAAAAACTTCCTCGTCCTCCGCCCGCCAGGCGGGGTCGACCAGGCACAAAAACTCGAGCGCCACCGCCCCGTTGTTTTCCACCCACTGCGTCGCGCCGGGTGGCACGCCGACCACGGAGCCCGTTTCGATGCCCGCCGCGTCGTCGTCGATCCAGACTCGCCCCGCTCCCGCCAGGATGTAGTACACCTCGGCGGAGGCCAGGCGGTGCCGCTTGCTGCGCTGTCCGGGATCGATACGCCCGTAGGCCAGGCTGTAGCGCACGGCCACGCCGGCCTTGGCCGGGTGGAGCAGCTCGCGAAGATGCGTGTGGTCGCCGGCCAGGAACTCCGCGCAGTCTTTCACGTGCGTCACGAACACGGCCGACACTCTACCCCGCGCCCTTTTTTCAAATCAAGCCGTCGCGTTGCGTGGCCTGTTTCGCCGTCCAGAAGGCCAGCTTGTTGAGCGCGTTCAGGTAGGCGCGCGCGGAGGCCACGATGATGTCCGTATCGGCCCCGTGGCCGGTCACCGTCCGGCCGTTCTCCTGCAACCGGACGGAGACTTCGCCCTGGGCATCCGTCCCCCCGGTGATGGCCTTCACCGTATAGGTGAGCAGCCGGCTCTTCGTCGTCGTCATCGACGCGATGGTCCGATACACGGCATCCACCGGTCCGTCACCGCTGCCGGTCTGCTTGACCTCCTCCCCGTCGATCACGAGCTCGACGGTCGCCGTCGGCACGCGGCTCGTGCCCGATTCAATCAGGAGATGCTTGAGCGCCACACGCTCGGGGATCTTGGCGATCTCCTCGGAGATGATGACCTCCAGGTCTTCCTCGTACATCTCCTTCTTCTGGTCGGCCAGGCGCTTGAAGCGCTCGAAGGCGTGGGTGAACTCCTCGTCCGTCAGCTTGTAGCCCAGCTCCTCCAGGCGCTGCCGGAAGGCATGGCGTCCCGACAACTTGCCCATGACGAGCTTGCTTTGCACGAGCCCGATCGACTCCGGGCGCATGATCTCGTAGGTGCTCTTCTCCTTCAGCAGCCCGTCCTGATGAATTCCCGAGGTATGCGCAAAGGCGTTCGTGCCGACGATCGCCTTGTTGGGCTGCACGACCATCCCCGTGATCTTGCTCACCAGGCGACTGGACTTCGAGATCTCCTCGGTGCGGATCCGCGTGTCGGCCCGATAGAAGTCACGTCGCGTCCGAAGCCCCATGGCGATCTCTTCCAGCGAGGTGTTCCCGGCGCGCTCGCCGATCCCGTTGACCGTGCATTCCACCTGCCCGGCCCCTTCCAAAATCGCCGCCAAGGAGTTGGACACGGCCAGACCGAGATCGTTGTGACAGTGCACCGAGATGACCGCCTGGTCGCTGTTGGGGACGTGCTCCCGGATCCCGCGGATCAAGCGACCGAATTCCTGCGGAACCGCGTAGCCGACCGTGTCCGGAATGTTGACGGTCTGGGCTCCGGCGGCGATGACAGCCTCGAGCACCTCGTAGAGGTATTTCGGGTCGGACCGGCTCGCATCCATCGGCGAGAACTCCACGTCCTCGACGTAGCCGCGCGCCAACTGCACCATCTCGACGGCTCGCTTGAGCGCCTCCTCGCGCGTCATGCGGAACTGGTGCTTGAGGTGGATGTCCGAGGTCGACAGGAACGTGTGGATTCTCACTTTGGGGGCACCCTTGAGCGCCTCCCATGCCCGGTTGATGTCCTCGGACTTCGCCCGCGCCAGGCTGCACACGGTCGGACCCTCCACCTCCCGTGCAATGCGGCGCACCGCCTCGAAGTCACCCGGCGAGCTGAAGGCGAAGCCGGCCTCGATGATGTCCACCCCCAGGCGCGCCAGCTGCTTGGCGATCATCACCTTCTCCTCGACGTTCATGCTCGCGCCGGGAGACTGCTCCCCGTCCCGCAACGTCGTATCGAAGATCCTGATCATCCGCACATCGTCCTGTGACATGACCCTCTCCCTCCCTCTTCTCTCACCCAACCGTCGTCACGATACCTTCCCTACTTCACCACTCTGCCCCCACCCCTTTGCGGCGCCCTGCCCTCTCCGGCTCCTTGCCCGGCCTCGACGGAACCTGGTGCGGCGCGGGGGCCCCGCCTGTCATTGCGAATCGCGGAGGTTCGGGGAGCAAACAAAAAAAGCCTTCCTCCCACCCAGGGACGAAGGCTCCTCGCGCTCCGTGGTACCACCCTGATTCGGCAGCGGACGCGCATGACGGCACCGCCACCCTTCATTCAACCCGTCACGTGGGCAGGACGGGGCCGATTACGCAGCCCTTGGACACATGTCCTGGACCGCCTCATAGGCCCGGCTCCGAGGCGAGTTCAGCGGTCAACGGGCTGGTTCGCACCGGCTCCCGACCGGCTCTGCCGGCCGAGGGAGCTGCCGAAGGGCATCCACCAGCTCTCTCCACACCGTTGGGGCCGCCTACTACTCCTCTTCCCAGCCTTTGCTCCGATGATCTACTGCGGCTTCACTTCCTGGACAGGCGGATCCACGCTCGCGCTGCCCCGCTTCCCGAGCCCCTTGACGCACAGGCTCGCGGCTTTCTCGATCGGCCCTGAGGCCGCATAGGCCACGACCGCCACGAATAGCATGACTTGCGGCAGGGCTGCAACCAACATCAGGGCGAGGATCGCCCAGACCAGGTAGTTGAAGTGGCGGCCGCGCTTGAGCGTCAGGTCCTTGAAGCTTCGATACTTCACCGTGCTGACCATCAGAAAGGCCAGCGCCAAAGTCAGCATGAGGATCAGGATCGGCTTGATCTCCGCGCCCATTTGCAGGACGTGCCGGTCGAAGATCACCAGGGTTGCGACCACGCTGGCGGCCGCCGGAATGGGAAGCCCGGTGAAGTACTTGCTCTCCGAGCTCGGGGCGATCACGTTGAACCGCGCCAGCCGCAAGGCGCCGCAGGCCACGAAGGCGAACATGACGGCCAGGCCCGCCATGCCATGGGAGCTGAGCGCCCAGGAGTAGATCAAGAGGCCCGGGGCCACGCCGAAGGACACGAGGTCCGCGAGGGAGTCGTATTCGACGCCGAACTGGCTGGTGCTGTTCATCCAGCGCGCGGACTTGCCGTCCAGCACGTCGAAGACGAGCGCCACGAGAATGGCAATGGCCCCGCCCAGATGGTTTCCGTTGAAGACGGCCAGAATCGAATACAACCCGCAGAACAGGTTGCCGGTCGTGAACAGGTTGGGAACGAGATAGCTTCCCCGCCTGCGCCTCGTTTCTTTTGCCGCCGCTGTCCTCACGGGATCCCTCATGCGGGCAAGACTCCGACCAAGGTTTCGCCCCCCTTCACGCGATCCCGCTGCGCAACCTTCAGCGTCGTCCCCAGCGGCACGAACAGGTCCACGCGGGACCCGAAGCGGATCAGGCCGAAACGCTCGCCGCAGGCCACGCCCTCGCCAGGTGCGGCCCAGCAGACGATTCGTCTGGCGATCAAGCCGGCCACTTGCGCGCAGAGCACCTTCTTCCCTTCGGCCGTCCGGATCATCAGCGCGTTCTGCTCATTGTGCACGGTCGCATCCGGATTGTTGGCCGCGAGGAATCGCCCCGGTTGATAGACTACCTGCTCGATTGTCCCCGCGCAAGGAATTCGATTGACGTGCACATCGAAGACGTTGAGGAAGATGCTGATGCGGATCGCACGATCCTTGAGATACCGGGGCTCGTACTCCTCTTCGATGCCGACCACCCGACCGTCGCCCGGCGACACCACCGCCCCCGGCACCCGGGGAATCTCCCGGGCCGGGTTGCGAAAAAACCAGGCCGTAAAGAGGGTCAGCCCGGCCAGCAGACCCCCGGGAATGGGCCCTCCGAGGAGCCACGCCCCGGCCGTCGCGCCTCCCGTGGCAGCCACGAAGGGAAGCCCTTCTCGGACAATTGGTATATTGGCTGCGCGGTCGGCCATCAGCTGCGAAATCGCTTTGCGTCCTGAATGCTGACTGCTGGGTCACAAAGACGGGGACATCCGTCTTCCTCCCCCAGCCCCTCCTTACAAAGGAGGGGGGCCATGAGGCTAGTTCTTGGCCTTATCGACAAGTTTACCCTTTTTCAGCCAGGGCATCATGGCCCGGAGGCGAGCGCCCACGTCCTCGATCGGATGCGCCTCGCCCTTGGCCAGGAGGGCGTTATAAACCGGCCGGTTGGCCTGGTTCTCGAGCACCCATTCCTTGGCAAAGCGCCCGCTCTGGATCTCCTCCAGGATCTTGCGCATCTCCGCCCGTGTCTCGTCCGTGATGATCCTGGGTCCGCGGGTGACGTCGCCGTACTTCGCGGTGGTGCTGATCGAGTACCGCATGTTCGCGATGCCGCCCTCATAGATGAGGTCGACGATCAGCTTCACCTCGTGCAAGCACTCGAAATAGGCCATCTCGGGCGAATAGCCCGCTTCGATCAAGGTTTCGTACCCGGCCTGGATGAGCGAGGTCAGCCCGCCGCAGAGGACGACCTGCTCGCCGAACAGGTCGGTCTCGGTCTCCTCCCGAAAGCTCGTCTCGATGACGCCCGCGCGCCCCCCGCCGATGGCGCTCGCGTAGGCGAGACCGATGGCCCGGGTGTTCGTGCTGGGATCCTGATGGATCGCCAGCAGCATGGGGACCCCGCTGCCCTTCGCGTACTCGGATCGGACCAGGTGGCCGGGCCCCTTGG
>JBFKNO010000121.1:0-8250 GCA_041629275.1 Nitrospiraceae bacterium | reverse complement strand
GTTTCGTCGAGAACATCCTGGAAGATATCGCGCACCATGAGCCCGGCACATCGGGGACAGCGCATGGCTCACGCGCCTTCGTTCCGGACGGTGCGCTGATCCAGGCGGGGCTGTTCGCTGAGACGAATGTGCTGATCCTGCACCACGAGCACGCCCCGCATGACCGGATGGAGCGAGCAGTGATACGCGTATCGACCAGGGGCAAGGCCGGGCAAGGAGAAGATGCCGCCGGGTCGAACCGGTCCGGAGTCGAACGCACAGGCTCCGGCCGCACAGCCGTCGTGCGTCACCGTGTGCGGCAACGAGGTCGGATTCGCCCATTCGATCGGGGTGCGTGTCGGCACCTGTGCGACAGCCGGGTGATAATAGGGCCAGAGGATATCCATTCGAATGGCCGGCTGGGCGGGGGCGGCAAGCGCCGCTCCGGACAACAGGGAGGCCAGCATCACCACGCGCAAGCCTGTCATCATACGGCGCTCCAGTCACGCCCCCTGGCCGTCATCTTCAGCGACCCCGCACCGCCTGCTCGACGGTGGCGATCATCTCGGCCGCCTCGGACGGTTTGGGCAGCACGTCATAGGCACCGGCCGTCATCGCCCGGCGAACCAGCGTCTCGTTCACGTGGCCCGTGTGGAGAATGACCGGCTGAAGCGGGCCGGTGCCTGTGGAGGAAAGGGAAACGAGCAATTCCAGCCCGTTCATGTTCGGCATGTCGTAGTCCGTAATGACGAGGTCGAAATGCGCGGCGTTCAGCTGTGCGAGCGCCTCGGCACCATCGGCGACGGGGACGCACTCGTAGCCGCGGGACTCCAGCAAGAGACGCAAGGCCTCGCGTACGCTCGGGTGGTCGTCCACCACCAGCACTTTCTTCCTGAACCCGGCGTCCATACGATCTGAGGTCCTCATGACATCACGACCTTTTCACCTCGTAGGCGTCCTCGCTGACGACCAGCTCGCCGCGCATGACAGGGTGAATCTCGCAGTGGTAGGGATAACGGCCGGGCGGAAGTCCCGGGATCAGGTACGCACCATCGGGGGGCACCGCGCCGGAATCAAAGGCGCATGGCCCTGGTCCCAGACAGCCGTCGTGACGGATCGTGTGGGGGGACGCGGTCGGATTCGTCCATTTGATCGCCCGGTTCGGCTGCACGATCGCCTCGAACGGCTGATAATACGGAGACCAGCTTTCCATGGTGATCAAGAACGGCCCGATGCTCGCGCTCGTTGAGACCACGGCGCCGACCACCAAGACACCCGCTGCAAGCAGGGCGACGATACGGCAGGTCGCGTGGTGAGAAATGTGAATGTCTGCCATGATTGACGCTATCATGAAGAGCTATCGACTTACCTTTACTATTATATGATATAAAAACTCTATTACGAAAGTTCGCACCTTCCGTAAATTCGGCGTAAGCAGCGATTCCGTCCCTTACCCGACCAGGATCGGAAATGATTATGCAACTCGTTGAAAAATAATTGATTGTTTGAATCCAGCGGTGACTGACCGGGGAGCCGGGCCGAGCAAGGCCCCCTGGAACCCCTTCAGTCTTGATCGCAGTTGAAGCGATAGCCGACGCCGGGGTCGGTCAGGATGTACCGGGGCTGGGCTGGGGCTTTCTCGATTTTCTTTCGCAATTGTCCGACGAAGACCCGGAGGTACTGGGCCTGGTCCACGTAGCCGGGCCCCCAGACCGCCCCGAGCAACATGCGATGCGTGAGGACTTTTCCCGTATTTTGAATCATGTATTTCAGGAGGTCGTATTCCGTTGGGGTCAACTTGATCAGCTCATCCCTGACCCTCACCTCCCGACGATCGAAATTGACCGACAGGTCACCGCAGGAGATCACCGGTTCGAGCTGCTGTCGGCCGGCCGCACGTCTCAGCACCGATCGTATCCTCGCCAGCAGCTCCTCCATTCCGAACGGTTTGGTCACGTAATCGTCCGCCCCGACCTCCAGGGCCTCGACCTTTTTCCGCTCCTCGCCGATGGCGGACACAAAAATGATCGGCACCGTCGATCGCGCACGGATGCGCTGCGTCAGCTCGATGCCGTCCATCCCGGGCATCAACAAGTCCATCACGATCACATCGGGCGGACGCTCGGTGAGCAGATGCAAGGCTTTTTCCCCATCGTCGGCGAGGAGCACGCTGTATCCTTTCTCCTCGAGACTCACTTGCAGTGAGCGACGGATTTGCGGCTCATCATCGACGACGAGGATTCTGGCGCCATGATTCATGTCCGGCTCCGTGCCGGGTAGGGTTGATCACCGGGCACACCCTCCTCGGATTGCGACGCGAGAGGGATGGTAAACGTCATCACGGTTTCGCCACCGGCGACGGAATGGCACTGGATGCGTCCGCCATGCGCTTCGACGATCCCCTTGCAGATGGCCAGCCCCAGCCCCGTCCCGCGGACAGGCGCCCCACTCCCGGTCGAGGCGCGAACAAATCGCTCGAAGATGCGCGTCCGGTCCTCGGCCGGCACGCCCGGCCCTTCATTGCAGACCCGGACCTCCACATGACCCTCGACCCGCATCGCCGCCAGCCGGACCGGCGAATGCGCCGGAGAATATTTGATCGCGTTGTCCAGGAGATTGATCAGCACCTGCTGCATCTCGACCGCATCGACATGGATGGGGGGCAGATCCTCATCGAGCGTAATCTCCAGCGGTCGCCCCTTCAGGTCCGAGCCGATCCGTCGGATCGCCCCCTCCACGATTTCATCGAGGAGCTGCCACTCACGCTGCGGGATCATCGCCCCCGCCTCGATCCGCGACATGTCCAGCAGGTTGTCCACCAGACGGTTCAGGTAATCCACCTCCTGGTTCATCGCCTCGAAAAACTCCTCCTGCACCGTCGGCGCGGCTGGCGCCCCGCGCTTGAATCCACTCGAGACCATCGCCTTGATCGCGGCCAGGGGGGTCCTCAGCTCATGAGACACGGACGACAACAACGCTGACTTGAGCGTGTCACTCTGTCGCAGCGCGGCGATGGTGCTTTCCTTGCTCTTGCGCAGCTCCTCTTCGGCGTGCTTTCGCTCCGTGATGTCCGCCAGAATCCCGTTCCATACGATCGTCCCATCGGACCTGGGCTGCTCGGGCACGGAGCTGCCCCGGATCCATTTGATCCGGCCGTCGACGACCACTCGGAACTCATGCGACCACGGCCTGAGCGTCTGCGCCGACTGATCGATGGAGGCCCGCAGGCTCGACGCGTCATCCGGGTGCGTGAGCGTCCACACCAGCGAGAAGTCCGCCACCACTTCCCTCGCCGTCACACCCAGGAGCTCCTGGACCCCGCGGCTGAAGTACAGGAAGCGTTGCTCCCCGGATGGAGCGAGCGTGTACTGATAGACGGCGCCGGGGATGGCGTCCGCGATGCGATGGAGCTTTTCCCGGCTCTCTATGAGCGCCTGCTCGGTCAGCTTGCGCTCGGTAATGTCATGCGCCACCCCGATCAGCCCCAGAACCTGGCCCTCCGGTGACATATAGGGGACCTTGCTCGTATAGAACCATCGCTGGCGGTCCCCGGCGGTCAAGCGCTCCTCCGTCGACACCGGCGCCCGAGACTGCATCACGCGCCGATCGAACGCCCTGACGGCCTCGGCCGATGCCTGATCAAAGAGCTCGTGGTCCCGCTTCCCGATGATGTCCGCGATGGGACGGCCCAAAAAGGAGGCACCGGCCGCATTGATGACCAGGTAGCGGCCCTCGACATCCTTGAGCATGATCGCGTCGGTCGAGCTCTCGATGATGGTGCGGAGCTTCTCCTCACTCTCGCGGAGGGCGGCCTCCGCCTCCCGACGGGCGTTCTCCAGGGCGGCCTCGCGTTCGCGCTGGCGATAGCTTTCGTACAGCACTCCCGCCGCGTGGGTCAGCATCGCGATCTTCTTCTCCTCGAGGCCGGTATAGCCGTCTGAGCGATTGGCCACCCCGATAATCCCGACCACGCTCCCGCCCCGGCGGATCGGAACCCCCAGAAAGTGATGCAACGCCGGATGCCCCGCGGGCACCCCGCCTGACCAGGGATCCTTGGCAGGGTCGTTGGAGATCACGGTTTTCCCGGTCGTGATGACCTTTCCGAAGAGATTGTCGAGCTTGGGAAACTCCATATGCCCGACCCGCCGGAAGGTCTCCATCATCTCTTCATAAAACGCGCGGTTCGTGGACACATCCCATTGCATGCCCTCGAGCGCCAAAATACGCAACGCAGGCCCCTCCACGACCACCCCGGCAAACCCGTACTCGCTCTCCGTCACGTCCAGCGCGCGCCGCAGGATTCGGGCGCTCGCCCCTCCCCAGTCCCCCGTCTCGAGATACTGCGACATGGACGCGGTAATGGTCTCCAACTGCTCCGTTCGCTCTTGGAGCGCCTCCTCTGCCTGCCGGCGCTCGTGAATTTGCCCCTGCAGCTCCTGGCTGGCCCGCATCACCCGTCGCGTCAGCAGCACGCCCACGAATCCAACCAGGAGCGCCACGACGATCTCCAGCGAGATGAGCGCATAGAGCTTGGCTTCCGAATGCGCATCGAACAGTCGGACCGCCTCGTTGGACACGTCATGCAACTGGCCGTTCAGCGCGAGCAGTTCCTCGAGGCGGGCGGGATCGGCGGGCGTGTTCCGCGAGAGCCGCAGAAATTCATCGGCCCGGGCCGCGAAGGTTTCGGTCAGCCGCCGTTGCTCCAGGAGTTTTTCCGCGATCTGGCGGGTCGGCGCCGGAGGCAAGGTCACGACCTCCGGCCCCTCAACCGTGAGCCACGCGCCTCCCCCCTCGATCAGAGCGGACAGCGTGCGGCGCAGGACCTTCCGCGTCGCCTCCGGGTCCGCCGCATGCCCCCGAGACAACAGGAGAATTTCATTCATGTGTCGTTGGTGGAGCATGCGCTGACGACCGGCGAGATCGATCAGCAGCGCGTCTGATTTCTGGCTCTCGAAGACCAGAAACGTGAAGAGAAAGATTCCGGCGATCGCCGCGACGAACAAGCTGATGATGCCGGTAAACTTCCAGCGAACCGGGAATGAATCACTAGGGGTATCTTTGGGTGCGGATGGCATGCGTTTACCGGCATTATACCCGAACAGGCGGGGGAACGGGCAAACGCCCTATCGAGTCCCTCGGGTCCCGCCAGCCCCTCGCACGAGACCCACCCGAGAGGCAAATGAGCGACCGCGGTCCTCTCTCTACTCCCCGACTCGCACCAGCAATCCCTTTTCTTTGCAGACACTGAAGGTGTGGTGAAACCAGGCGACGATGAAGCACAGATAGACGAGGTCGAGCCCGAACGACCAGACAAGATGGATAACGGGGATCTGTCCGTCCAGCAGCACCCCGCGCATGCCTTCGAAAATGTGCGCGGCCGGATTCAGCCAGGCGACCGCCTGGAGCCACGGCGGGAGCACCTCCATGGGATAGAACACGCAGGAGATCGGCTGGAACAGGAACACCATGCCCCAGGCGAGCACCTCGACCTCCTGACCGAAGCGAAGAATCAAGGACGTGGTCAGGACCCCGATAACCCAGCCCATCGCGAGCAAGCTGATCACGAAGGGCACGAGCGACAGGCCGATTTTGAAGACGTTGTAGTCGTAGAACACCAGCGCGGCCACGACCATGACGACGGAGACGGCCGTCACCTTGAAGATGCTCAGCGCCATCGTCGCCGCGAGGAATTCGCTCGGCTTCAGCGGGCTCGCGAAGAGATTCAGCAGATTTCGGGCCCAGATTTCCTCCAGGAACGAGATCGTGATCCCCTGCTGAGCCCGGAAGAGCACGTCCCAGAGAATCAGGGCGCCGAGGAACCAGGTCACCGCACCGGGCATCCCTCCCTTGAACTGCATCAGGTACATCGTGATGAAGCCCCAGATCACCAGGTCCAGGAACGGCCAGTAAAAAATCTCCATCACCCGTGCCAGGCTGCGCCGGTACAGGTACATGTGACGGGTCACAAGCGCTGCTACTCGGTGGATCTTCATAAGCAATCGGAAAGCGGGAGACGGGAGGCGGGATCCGCCTTCCGCCTTCCGACCATTATCCCTCCCGAGCGAGTTTGAGAAATACTTCCTCCAGATCCGCCTGCCCGAACCTTTTCGTGATCTCCGCGCTGGTGCCTTGTGCCACAATATTGCCGCGCTGGAGAAAAATGATGCGATCCGACATTTCCTCCATCTCGTACATGTTGTGGGACGTATAGAGAATGCTGAGCCCGGTGGATCGGCGGACCTCCTGGAGGAAGCGGCGGATCTTTTCTGCGATGTCCGGGTCCAAGCTGGCGGTTGGCTCGTCGAGAAACAATACCTTCGGTTCCGTCAGGAGGGCCTTGGCCAGCGTGAGCCGCGTCATTTGTCCCGAAGACAGTTTGCGGGTCAGTTTGGTCCGGAACTCCTCCATTTCGAGCTGCTTGACGACTTCGTCGATCCGGCGGTCGACGTTTTTCATTCCATACAGCTTGGCGACGACCCTGAGGTTTTCCTCGACCGTCAGCGAATAGGGCATGGAGATATAGGTCGACGAAAAGTTGACGTCGTGCATGATCCGTTCACGGTGACGCTCCAAGTCCAGCCCGAACATCCGGACCGAGCCCGCGGTGGGCGTGATCAGCCCCAGCATCATCTGGATGGTCGTCGTCTTGCCCGCGCCGTTCGGGCCCAGGAGACCGAGGATCTCGCCCGGCTTGATCTCGAACGAGATGCCGTTGACGGCGGTGAAATCGCCAAATCGCTTGGTGAGATGGCTGACTTGAACGATGGGTTCCGTCATAGCAGCGGGCGTCTGTGTTGTCTGTCGACTAGTGCCGTTCCAACTATTTGGGCCGAAGGGAGCAACGCGGGATCGAGACACTTGGCTGCCACGCTCTCTTCCGCATAGGCGGTCCAACAAGTTGGAACGGTACTAGAAGAGCAGGAACTGTCCGATCTTGTCCGGTATGTGGCATGTCTCGCACTTTTGATCGAGCACCTTTCCCTCGTGGGTGCTCTTGCCATCGTGACATCGGAAGCAGTCCGCCAGGGCGGCCTTCCACAGCTTGGACCCTTCCGGGTAGTCGGGGTAGTGCGGCTTCGGATCACTCTTGACGTGGCCGCGCGGGATGACGATGGGGTATCCCTTGATCGGCGTGCCGTGCACCACCTGTGAGTGGCAGGTGGTGCAGCCCTCGCCCTGGCCGCGCTTCGCAAAGGCCTCCATGTGCTTGCGATGACTCATGATGAGACCGACATCCTTGACGGGGGACGGCAGGTCCCTCGTCGCGACCTCAGAGACCCGAAGGATCGCCTGGTGGCAGCCGAGGCAGACTTCGGTATGAACCTTGGCCTCCAGATTGTGCGGCTCGGTCGGCGTGCCGAACAGCGTGATGAGCACATCCTTCGTCCCCGCCACGGCTTTGTCTTCGACGAATCCCCGCAGGCCGGGACGGACATGACAGGCGACGCAGGTCACCTCCTTGTGAGAGGAGATCACCCAACTGTCATAGGATGGGCGGATGGTGTGGCAGCTCGCGCAGAACTTCGGCTGGTCGGAGAGCGGGACCGTCACGGCCCCGAGGGCGACGGCCCCGGCGATGACGCCAGAGATGACGAGGGTCGTGGGTTTCCGGATCATTCCCTCGGGTGTTTGGGAAAGTGCCGCATGATGAGCTCGGCGATGGCCGGGATGTCGTCCCGATTCAAGCAGGGGACCGGGATGTCAATCTGCTGAGCGGAGACCACCGCAAGCAAGCCGTCCTGGGACACGGGCACCTCCCCAAGGTGGTCCCGTACCACGACAATCTTGGGATAGCCGTCGCTCTTCCATCCCTCCGCGATGATCAGATCCATGGAACGGTCGAGAAACCGGTCCCGGAGCTCCTCGATTTTCGTCTCGTCGGAGATGTCCGAAAACATGGCGAGACTGCCCTTGGACAGGACCATGACCGCGCTCGCCCCCGCCCTCTTGTGACGCCAGCTGTCCTTCCCCTCGGTATCCAGATCGAAACCATGCCCGGCATGCTTGATCGTGGCCACCCGGTATCCGGCTTGCACCAGCTCGGGGATGAGCCGCTCAATGAGCGTCGTCTTCCCACTGTTGGAGCGTCCGACGAAACAAAGAATCGGGATGTTCATTGGAAAAAAACGATCACTTGTTTCAATAATTGCTGCTCAACACCTGCACCGAGACGGTATCCCCGGGATTCAGCCGTTCGACCTCCTCCGGCACGTCGATCAACCCGTTGGCCTTGACCATGGACGTCAAGATGCCCGACCCCTGGTCGCCGGT
>JBFKNO010000120.1:0-8286 GCA_041629275.1 Nitrospiraceae bacterium | reverse complement strand
TCGATCTCGGTGACGATCACGTCCGCGCCCAGGCCCCGCGCCCGCATGGCGACGCCCCGGCCGCACCAGCCGTAGCCGGCCACGACGAGCTTCGTGCCGCAGATCAACCGATTGGTCCCGCGGATGAGGCCGTCGATCGTGCTCTGCCCCGTCCCATAGCGGTTGTCGAAGAGATGCTTGGTGTCGGCGTCGTTCACGGAGATGACCGGAAACTTGAGCACCCGCTTCGCGGCCATGCTCCGCAAGCGGATCACACCGGTCGTGGTCTCCTCCGTCCCGCCGATGACGTGCTTCGCCAGATCCTTCCGCTTGCTGTGCAGGATGGACACGACGTCGGCTCCGTCGTCCATGCTGATCTGGGGCTTGTGGGCAATGGCCGAATTGATGTGCTGATAGTACGTCTTGTTGTCCTCGCCCTTGATCGCGAAGACGGCGATGCCGTCGTGCTGGACGAGGGACGCCGCCACGTCGTCCTGGGTGCTGAGCGGGTTCGAGGCGCAGAGACGAACCTCCGCGCCGCCAGCCTGAAGCGTTTTCATCAGGTTGGCGGTCTCCGTCGTCACGTGCAGGCAGGCCGCGACCCGCACCCCCGCGAGGGGCTTCTCGCGCTTGAACCGCTTCTTGATCTGTCGGAGCACGGGCATTGTCGCCTCCGCCCATTCGATTCGGAGTCGGCCCTCCTCGGCCAGCTGCATGTCTTTCACGTCGTAGTCCACGAGTCCTCCCTTATTCATCGGATTGTGCAGGCGAAATAAGAAAGGGGGACGGATCCACTCATCCGTCCCCCGGTGGTCCTTCTCATTCGGTTGGGTTGGAAACCGGTTAGGATAGACCAGCTTCCTTTTTCAGCAGCTTCGCTTTGTCGGTGCGCTCCCAGGTGAAGGCGGGCTCGTTCCGGCCGAAATGCCCGTAGGCGGCGGTCGCCCTATAGATTGGACGCCGCAGCTTCAGGTGATCGATGATCCCGCCCGGGGTCATGGGGAAATGCTTTCGCACCAGCTTGTCGATGACCTCGACGGAGACCTTCTCCGTGTTGTTCGTGTGAATCAGGATCGAGACCGGGTCCGGCACGCCGATGGCGTAGGCCAGTTGGACCTCGCACTGAGCCGCCAGGCCGGCGGCGACGATGTTCTTGGCGATGTACCGGGCCATGTAGGATGCCGACCGGTCGACCTTGGACGGGTCCTTGCCCGAGAACGCGCCGCCCCCGTGGCTCCCCACCCCGCCGTAGGTGTCCACGATGATCTTCCGTCCGGTCAGGCCGGTATCGCCCATGGGCCCGCCGGTCACGAATCGCCCGGTCGGATTGATGTAGTACTTGACGCTGACCGGATCGAAGAGCTTCGCCGGCATGACGGGCTTGATCACCTTCTCGATGATGTCCCGCTCGATCTTCTTGTTGGTGACCTCGGGGGCGTGCTGGGTGGAGACCACGATGGTGTCGATTCGCACGGGAGCCCCGTTTCGATACTCCACGGTCACTTGTGACTTCCCGTCCGGGCGGACCCACGGGAGAATTTTCTTTTTCCTGACCTCGGCGAGGCGTCTGGTCAGGCGATGGGCGAGCACGATCGGGGTGGGCATCAATTCCGCGGTCTCATTGGAGGCATACCCGAACATGAGGCCCTGGTCGCCGGCGCCGCCCGAGTCGACGCCCTGGGCGATGTCCGTTGACTGGTTGTGAATGGCCGTCAGGACCGAGCAGGTGTGGAAATCGAACCCCCACGAGGCGTCCGTGTAGCCGACGTCTCGGATGACGCTGCGAATGATGTCGGGAATCTCGACATAGGCCTTGGTGGAGATCTCGCCGGCGACGAAGGCGATCCCGGTCGTGAGGATCGTCTCGCAGGCGACGCGACAATGCTTGTCCTTGGAGATAATGGCGTCGAGGATGCCGTCCGAGATCTGGTCCGCGATCTTGTCCGGATGCCCCTCGGTGACGGACTCGGACGTGAACAAATAGTTGCCTTTTTTCATATTGACTTCCTCTTGGCAGTGCTGTCTGGTTTAGGGAACGGTGCTGCGGTGGGTGCCGCAAGGACCTTCGCGTGCGCCGTGTGGGGGATCCTGGCTCTGATGTGGAAACCTGCCACAGGTCGTATGTCCGCCCCAAGGTCTTAACCTACGCCGTGTGAGATGTCAACGGGAAAGAGGGCAACGGTGGTCTGCCCCCTTCGCTTGACACCCTTCAGAAGGCGCCTGTAAGATAGATTTGGATTGAGGCCCCTCCTGCCGTAATCTCTTTAAAATCTCGCTGGTTAGGAAAGGTTCTTGCGCGCTGAACGGTAGGACATCACGTGGGGCTGAGGCCCGCAGCTCGGATGCCCTGCGGCGAGGCCGCATTTCTGGTGCGACCGAAGCCTCCACATGTGCGAGAATAATGACGTATGAACGGCAATCGCCCCACCCTTGTTGAGCGCGACACGGTGCCGGCCGCGACGCCTGGCCTGGGTTGGGACCAGGTGAAGAGCGAGTTGCTGGAGTTTTTCGCCTCGCTCAAGCTCGCCATGTTCCTCTTCATCGTCCTGGCCATCACGGCGACGATCGGGACGGTCATTCAGCAGAACGAACGGGCCGATGTCTACATTCAAGAGTACGGAGAGCAGGTGTATCACTGGTTCACCCTGCTCGGGTTCACGGATGTCTATCATACGTGGTGGTTCACCAGCCTGTTGGCCCTCCTCTGTATCAACTCGCTGACCTGCTTCTACAAACGGTTCCCCGCCATCTGGCGCTCGATGCAACAGGACAAGGTGAACGTGTCGCTTCCCTTCGTGAAGAATTTGAAGTACACGACGGAAGTGGCCGTCCCCGGGCAGAAGGACCGCGTGGCGGAAGGCCTCGTGCGGATGTTTGCGGAAAAGGGGTATCGCGTACTCGCACAGAACGGCGCGCAGGAGGCGACCGTGTATGCCACGAAGGGAATCATGGGGCGCGTGGGCGCGCACGTGGCGCACCTCAGCGCGACGGTCATCGTCCTCGGCGGCCTGGTGGGGAGCGTGTGGGGCTTCCAGCAGTTCGGGGTCTGCCTGGAGGGGGAGACCTACCATATTCCGGAGGGGAAATTCGATCTGCGGGTGGATAAGTTCTGGATCGACTATCACGAGAACGGGGCGGTGAAGTCGTACAACAGCACGCTGACCGTGCTCGAAGGGGAAGCCCCGAAGCTGACGAAGACCATCACGGTCAACGATCCCCTGGTCTACAAGGACATCTGGTTCTATCAGTCCAGTTACGGGAACGCGTGGGATCGCGTGGAGGTGGTGCGCCTCAACATCAAGGACAAGAAAACCGACGAGGTGCTCCACACGGTCGATCTCGATTGGCAGAAGGAAATGGCGCTGAACGATCTGGGGCTGAAGCTGGCGGTGACCGACTTCGTGGCGGATTTCGGGTTCAACTCGCAGGACAAAAAGGTGTACTCCAAGTCCGTCGATCACGAGAACCCCGCGATCAAGCTGGCGATCTGGGAGCGGGACAGCGTGGCGGCGACGCCGTGGATCTTCTACCACTACCCGGGGTTGTTCGATATCAAGGACTCGCAGTATCGGTTCGAGCTGGCGGGATACCGCCCCAAGCAGTTCACCGGGCTGCAGATCAGCAAGGATCCGGGGGTGAACATTGTCTGGGTCGGCTCCACCCTCATCGTCGTCGGCATCACCCTGTCCTCGTTCATTTATCACCGGCGCCTCTGGGCCAAGATCGTTCCCGATGCCGATGGAGCCCGGAGCGTGGTCCACATCGGGGGGAACACCCACAAGAGCCAGATTGACTTTCAGAAGGAGTTTCGTCGAATCACCGAACGCCTGAACACGCTCAAGACCTGACCCCGGTCACCCCGGCCTCGGGACGGGAACGGTCTGATCCACGTGGTCAGAATAGATCCGGAGGATGCTATGGTGCGGTCCCTCTTCCTCTTCGACATGACGTTTTGGCTGTATCTTGCCGCGCTGGGTTTGTACGTCGGCTACGTGTTCGCCCGGCGCCCGTCGCCGCTGCAGCTGGCGCCCGCGGGCCATCCCACGAGCACGGGGTTCAATGACGGCGCGTGGGCGACGCAAATCGGGCAGGTCGCGACCATCGTGACGATCTTCGGGCTGATCATGAACACGGTGGCGCTGGCGACGAGAGCCTATGAGCGTCTGGAGCACTTGGGGACCTTCGCCCCCTGGTCGAATCAGTTCGAGGCGATGGCGTTCGTCTCGTGGGCCATCATCTTCGGCTACCTGCTGTTCGAGGCGCGCTACAAGATCAAATCGGTCGGCGCCTTCGTGGTCGGGATCGGCTTCATCGCCATGGGTGCCGCGTCGCTCCTGCCCTATCGCTACCAGACCGCGGAGCCGCTCGTGCCCGCGCTCAACAGCTATTGGATCTACATCCATGTGTCGGTCACGCTCCTGAGCTATTCCGCCTTCGCGATGGCGGGCGGTCTGGGCATCATGTACCTGGTCAAGGAGCGGGCGGAGCGTCTGGGCAAGCCCTCCCGGCTCTACGACGCGCTTCCGGATCTGGAGACGATCGATGAGCTGGGCTACAAGGCCATCATGGTCGGGTTTCCCCTGCTCGCCTTCGGCATCATCCTGGGCGCCATGTGGGCGAATTATGCCTGGGGCGGGTACTGGAGCTGGGATCCCAAGGAAACGTGGTCGCTCATCGTGTGGCTGATCTATGGAGCCTACATCCACGCGCGCATGACTCGGGGATGGGAAGGACGTCGTGCGGCGATCTACGCGGTATTCGGACTCCTCATGGTCGTCTTCTGCTTCTGGGGTGTGAATTTTCTCCTCTCAGGTCTCCACGCCTACGCCTGAGGCCTGACCCGAAGAGGCGCGAGGAGCTCGGCCCGATGTCCGAACCACTGACGACGCAATCGGCGACAGATTCCCCCGGCGTTCCGCAGGCGTCCGGCTCCTCCAAGCTCGTGATCGGGGTGCTGTCGCTTCTCATCCTGGGCGGCGCGTTCGCCATGGTCTGGCTGCAAAGCTCGAAATACGAGCCGCTCACGGTCGGAAAGGTGGCGCCGGATTTCGAGCTTCCCGACCTCTCGGAGCAGGAGGTCCGGCTGTCCGATTATCGCGGCAAGGTCGTGTTCTTGAATTTCTGGGCCACCTGGTGCAAGCCCTGCAAGGAAGAGATGCCGTCGATGGAAGTGCTCTACCGCACCTACAAGGACGAAGGGCTCGTGGTCCTCGCGGTGAGCATCGACCGCGTCACCACCAAGAATGACATCCCGCCCTTCGTGAAAAGCATGGATCTGAGCTTTCCGGTTCTCATCGATTCCTGGGGGCAGACGGACAAGCGATACAAGCTCATGGGCGTGCCGGAAACGTACATCATCGACCGGGACGGGGTGCTCCAAGAAAAAATCATCGGGCCCCGCGATTGGACCAGGCTGGATAATTTGCAGGTTGTCACGCAACTGCTCGATGCGCGCGGCCAATCCGCCCAGCCCGTCCCCACAACCTGAGCATCGAATGGTTTCCGACTTATGCGCACATGGCGCACATGGATAGGGGTCGGTCTCCTGGGAGGGCTCCTTGCGACGGGAGCGGCCTGTCAGGAGGCCGGTTACAGTGAATCGGCTCCGGCCGAGCCCGCCCCACGTGAAGGTGTCCGGGCAGGCCTCGACGCTCGGATCGGGGCGCTGGCGCCGGACTTCGTGCTCTGGGATCTGAACAGCAAGCCGATGTCGCTCGCGAGCCAGCGAGGGCGGATCGTACTCCTGAATTTCTGGGCGACCTGGTGCGGGCCCTGTCGTGTCGAGATGCCCGCCATGCAACATCTGTACGAGGAGTTCAATCGGCGGGGGTTTCAGATCCTGGCGGTGTCGACGGATGCCCAGGGGGCTGCCGTGACGAGACCCTTTGCGGATTCCCTTGGGCTGACCTTCCCGATCCTCCATGACTCGGATTTTCAAGTCGGCCTCACCTACGGAACCCGCACGCTTCCCATGAGCTTCCTCGTGGACCGTCAGGGCATCATCCGGCACCGCATCTTCGGAGCCCGCGATTGGCACAGCCCGGACGCCAGGCGTCTCATCGAGACGTTGCTGGCCGAGGCCAGGACGTCGTAATGGAGTCGATCCAGCAGATCTCGCTCCTCGCGGCGTTCACGGCGGGGCTCCTCTCGTTCATTTCTCCCTGCGTCCTCCCGCTCGTGCCCTCCTACGTCTCCTACATCACCGGGCTTTCGGTCGAGCAATTGGCGAGTGCCGAGGAGCGGCATCGCTACCGCCGCGTCATCATCCTGAACTCCCTGCTGTTCATCGGAGGCTTCTCATCGGTCTTCATCTCATTCGGGGCCTCCGCCAGTCTCATCGGTCAGCTGCTGATCACCTATCAGGACTTCATCCGGAAGCTCGGGGGCATCTTGATCGTCGTCTTTGGCCTCTACCTGCTCGGCGTGCTCAACCTGAGCTTTCTGAAGACCGAGAAGCGGTACCACTTCAGCAATAAACCGGCCGGGTACCTGGGGTCCTTTGTGATCGGCGTCGCCTTCGCCGCCGGATGGACGCCATGCGTGGGACCGGTCCTCGGGACCATCCTGCTCTACGCCAGCACCACGGACGGGTTGATGGGCGGCGTGACCCTGCTCACCGCCTATTCCCTGGGCTTGGGCCTGCCGTTCTTTCTGACGGCCATGGGGGTGAATCGCTTCCTGGACTATTTCAAGCAGGTCCGCGCGTACCTCTGGGGCGTGTCGGCGGTGAGCGGGGTGTTCCTCGTCGTCGTGGGCGTCATGATCTACGCCAACTCCCTGACCATGATCACGAGTTTGCTGGAGCGGTACGGAATCGGATGGTATATTGGCCAGTAGCGCGCTGCCCGTGAGACCCTCACTCCCAGATCCCCAGTTGTTTGACGCCCTCATCGTCGGCATGGGGCCGGCGGGGGCGACGGCCGCCCTCGAGCTCAGCCGGGCGGGCCTCTCCGTCCTCGGCCTGGAAAAACAGCGACACCCACGCTACAAAGTCTGCGGCGGCGGCCTTTCCGTCAGAATCGACAAGATTCTCGATTCCGATTTCAAGGCCGTCGTCGAGCACACCATCCACGGGGTGCAGTTCACCTATCAAGGGCAAGAACCCGTCCTGATCGAGTCCCCAAGCCCCATCGCCTACATGGTGATGCGCGATCGCTTCGACCATTTTCTGCTGCAGAAGGCCCGAGGTGCCGGCGCGGAGGTCCATGAAGGCGAGCAGGCCGTGGAATTCCAGTTTCTGCCGGACGGTGTCGAGGTGGTCACGGACCGCGGCTGTTATCGCGCCAAGGTCGTGATCGGGGCGGACGGCGCGAATAGTCTGGTCGCACGGCGCTTGTTTCCCGGCCGGCGGCCGCGGATCATGCCGACGCTCGAGAGCGAGATCGGGATCGGCCAGGCTCCCGTCTACCCCGGCCAGGGCCAGGTCCTGATCGACCTCGGCGCCACGGAGAAGGGCTACGCCTGGGTCTTTCCCAAGACCGAACGCCTGTCGATCGGGGTGGCTGAATTCCGGGGACGGGTGGGAAGCCCCAGACGCATCTTCGACCGGTTCATCGAGACCGACAAGTTGCTGTCGAAACTGACCATCCCGCAACCGTTCGGGCACCCGCTGCCGCTCTTCAACGCGCGGGCCGGGCTTGCCGGCGAGCCCGGCGCGTCGCTGGTCCAGCATCGCGCCCTCCTCGTGGGCGACGCCGGCCACTTGGTCGATCCGCTCTTCGGCGAGGGGATCTACTATGCCGTGCGTTCCGGCCAGATGGCCGCGGCCAGCGTGCTCGGCATGTTCCAGGACCCCCGGCGAAACCTGCTGGAGTACGAGCTGTCCGTGAGCCGTGAAATCTTCGCTGAATTCCGCATTGCCTCGAGACTGGCCCGCATCGTCTACACCTTCCCCCGCCTCTGCCATCGCCTGATCTACCGGTACCAGGAGGTGATCGGCCTCTACTACGACGTCCTCCAGGGGCGCGAGACCTACCAGAGCTTTTTCGCAAAAGCCAAAGGCGTCGTGAAAGCGTCGTTTCGGGAAATCCTGCGCGAAGCCCTCCCGTTTTAAGCCAGTGAGAATTATGAAGGCAGGCAGTTGATAGGAGGACAGGTCCTTCCCGCCCCTCCTTTGTAAGGAGGGGTTGGGGAGGTAGAACGTGAAGGATACCGTTCGCGTCAGCGTTCCGCCTTGCCGGCTTGCCGCTCTACCCCACCTGGTCTTCCGCCTTCGCTGAAGCTTCCACCTTCGCCAAGGCTTCGGCGGACAAGTCGGCGGATAAGCCCCTTACAAAGGGGAGGTCAAGACACGTTGCTTTTTACTTG
>JBFKNO010000119.1:0-8333 GCA_041629275.1 Nitrospiraceae bacterium | reverse complement strand
GCAGTTCCCGGTCGAGGAAGACCCCGCCGATGAAAGGGCGGAAAAACCTGTCGATCATCGCGTCGGAGAAGCCCAGCGCCCGCAACACGTTCAGAGCTGAGGAGGAGGCATCGATCTCCCGCTCGAGCCTGCCGGCCGTGAGCCGATACGCGAGGCGGACCATGCGGAGCTTGTCCGCGAGGCTGCCAATCGGCGTGAACAACGTGCGCAAGCCGGCCAGTGGGCGACGCAGGGGGTCGGCCACCCGGTGGAAGCGGCCCCCAAACCAGATCAACGCGCCGGGGTAGAAAGGATGCAGATCCAGCGCGCGCAGGTCGAGCTGGGCTCTGACCTCCGGGTAGGCTGAGAGGAGCACCTGAAATCCGCGGTCGAGCAGGAAGCCGTCCGTCTTGTCGGTACGCACGCGGCCGCCAATTCCATCGGCGGCCTCGAGCACCACAAAGGTGAGCCCGTGCTGCGAGAGGTGTCGCGCGCAGGCCAGGCCGGCCACTCCGGCGCCGACGATGAGCGCGTCTGGATCGGAGACCATGCATCCCTCACCAGGGTCGACTCAGTGAAACACAGCGCGCCGCGCGACGACGTAGGCCGCAAAGGCCAGGCTGATCATGATCATGGTCGTGCGCACGGGGTGATAGCCCAAAACGACCTGCGTCACGATTTCGCTTGCGCAGGCCAGGGCCAGGTACGCCAGATAGGCCCAGAAGGCCCACCGGCGCGTCAGAACGAATCCGAGGCCGATCGCCAGGTGGATCAGGGGATGCTGCAGCTTGACGGCCTCTCCGGCCCATCCGCCGAACGTCGTCCCGAAGACCTTCAAGGCATAGTCCGGATACGACAGAATCCAAAGCAGGTCGATGAGCCCTGAGACGATAAAGAGGGCTCCGAGCAGGCGGATGTCGATCGCCCGGCTCACGAATCCAGCCTTGATCGATTGCCACCCACCCGTGCGCCGGCTGGGTCGCTCGGCGCTGGTCAGGGTCGATGTCGTCTGTTCCACCTTCTCCACGTTCTCGATCGCTCCCGCGAGATCGCTGAATTCGGCGTGAGGCAGAGCCGCTCAGGCCTCCGGAAGCCTGATGTCGACGTGCACCACGCTCGCCCCCCGGTTCCCCGCCCTGTCGTAGGCAAGGGCCTGAGCCTGATATCTCCCAGATTGCACATGGATGCCGCTCGGCAGATCGCGCGAGCAGGTCCAATCGGACGTGTGAAGCGTGCAGGTTGCCGCATAGTCGGGCGACCAGGACCCTCGCCTCCACCAGAAGCCGTCACGCAGCCGTTTGACCGCGACCTCGACACGGTCCAGCCCGCTCTCCGCATCACGCGCCTCACCGCGGATGGCGGGGAAGTTACCGGTCGCGCTCACGTAGGCCGCATCGGGAAGCGCATGGCCCTCCCCGCCGCCGGCGACCGGCGGCATGGGCCAGGTGATCAGGGAGACCGGCTTGGTCCGATCGATGTCCACCCGCACCAGGAGACTCTGGATCAACTGGGCTCCCACGGTGTCGTAGGCCCGGATCACGAGCCAGTAGGGACCCTGAAGGAGGTCCGATCGCTCCGGCAGCCGGGATTCCAGCGCGAAGGCGGTTTTGCCCGCCTGGGCCCCTGGCGTGAGGCGAAGGGGCAGCTCCACGGGACGCGAGGACCACTCGCGACCGGTCCAAAAGTTGCGGCCCGAGCGTTGCAGCACGAGCGCCAGTCGATCGGGGGGCCGTGACATCCGGGCCACTCCCCGGATCGGCGGAAAGGACGTGACATTCCAGGCACTCTGATCCGGCGGAGATTCGATGGACAGGCTTTCCGGAAGGCCGTCCTCCAGCGTGTCACCCGTCCTGGCACAGCCGAGCATCACCGCGAGGGCGAGGATCCAGCATGTCGGCTTGGCGAGGTGCATCACGACCTGCATGATCAATCCACGAGATCCCCGGTGGTTACTGAAAGCGCCGGACGTGCTGGGCCAGCAGGCCGGCGATGAGGTCGAGATCGAAGGGCCAGGCATAGCGGAACGTCGTCTCCGGATGCCGTGCGCGCAAGCGCTCGATGGTCTCGGGGATTTCGATCTCCGAATGCGATCCGCCCGGCGTGGCCATGGAGGAGACGACGGTGATGTCCTGGACGCCGTGCTCGATCAGCTCCGCCGCCGCCTCCTCCAGCGTCGGCGCGCAATATTCGTTGTACGCGATCCCGAACAGCGCCCCGTCCAGCAGGGGGCGGAGGCGCGCGGCCAGCGATTCAAGCCCGGCACGATAGGGGTCGGTGTCTGGCGTCCTCGGCCACCGCCTGATTCGTTGGTCCAGCTCCAGCTCCTCGCTGCTCGGCGGGGATCCCGACGCGCGCCGCTGACCCTCGAGACGCTTGAGTTTCATCACGTCCTCGCGGGGCACGTCTTTGGGGATACCCCCGTGTCCAACCAGAATGACGCCTGTTTTCACCCCGGTCGCGCTCACGATCTCCGTTTCCTCCCTCCCGCGATCAAACCCGATTGCGCAGCATCAGCTCTTTGGGGTGCGGGTTGAGATAGACCTGATTCCGGACGTATGCCACGTCGTGGAGACGCACGTAGTGCTTGATCAACGTCAGCGGGACCACCAAGGGCGTGAGGCCGCGATGGTAATCCTGGATGACCTGCTCGAGCTCGCTCCGGCCGTCGGGATCCATGAGGCCTTTGAAATGCCCGACGATGTGGTGGAGCACGTTGACGTGCTTGCGGACGGTGGCCTTGATCTTGAGGGCCTCCATGAACAGGGTCCCATAGGCCGTCGCCAGGTCGGTCGGTGTGTGCCGATTCGCGTCGGCCACCAGCCTTCCGAGTTTCTCGTAATGCGGCCGGCTGTGGGCGAGGAGGCACAGCTTGTGGATCGTGTGGAACTGCACGACCGCGCCTCGGGTCACCCGCTCGCGCATGAGATCCTGCCACCGCCGATAGCAGAACACGCGCTCGATGAAGTTCTCCCGCAGCACCGGATCGGAGAGACGGCCCTCCTCCTCCACGGGGATGAGAGGACAGCGCTCCATGAACGCCTTCGCGAACACCCCCACCCCGGTGCGATTGGGCATGCCGTGCTGGTTGTAGACACGCACCCGCTCCATCCCGCAGCTCGGCGAATCCTTTTTGAACACGTAGCCCGTGAGCTCCAGCGGCTCGAGCTCCCGCACCCGGCGCTGCGAAAACCGCTCCATCGGCTCGGTGAGATCACGCTTGGTCTTGATAGTGAGCAGGGTCGGGCGCTCCGGTTCACCCGTCAGGCGCATGGTCTCTCGCGGGACGCCGAAGCCCGCCTCGACCTCGGGGCAGACCGGCACCCATTCGACGTACCGGCCCAACACCTCGGTGAGAAAACTGTCCCGCTTGTGCCCCCCATCGAATCGGACCTCCGCGCCGAGGAGACATTGGCTGACGCCGATCCGCAACGGGCGGGCCTCGAGGTCGAGCGGCTGATCGGCCGCGCCTGTCTTTGGTTTGGCTGAGGTCATAGGCTCACTTCTTCCGTCGTGCCCGTGAGAGGAACTCCCGGCACGCCTCGTCGTGATCCACGAAAAGCCCCCGCGCCCTTCACCCCTCTCCGCGTCGCGTTCTCGTGCACTAGTGCTTCGGCTTGCTCTCGACGGGGGCAGGGGGGTGGGTCTCCCGGGCGTTTCAGAGACCCACCGCCCCCGCTGAGAGGCACCGTGCGGAGTCGCGGCGCCCCCCGTGGTCGAATCGACGATGATCGAGGTGCCGCCCCTGCAGCGTGAAGAGACTCACATCAGGCCCACCAGACACAGGCCGAGCACCAGGACCGTGCCGTTCAGCCACACGGACCGACGGTGCAACCGGTCCCACCTGCGCTGGAGCAGCGGCTCCGCCTGACCCGATGCGGTCTGATCTTTGAGGCGATCGCTCAAGTCGTTGATCGTTGGCGTCAGCGGTGTGCGGCAATACCATTCGATCGCCAGGACGGCCGCCCACAAGCCGACAGCCAGCCCTCCGGTCGTCGTCTGCTCGCGACCCAACAGGAGCACCGCAACCGAGACGAGGCCGACCCCGGCCGCGCCCATCCCGAGCGCATAATAGGCCGGAAACATCGCCCGCACGACGGACCCGAACGGGATGGGCGCGAGCACCCTTGCGAGCACGGGTGCGACGACGAAGGACAGCAGGACCACCTTGCCGACCAGAACGGATGCGGCGAGAGCATGTGTGTAGCTCAGCATGTGCTCGGCAAAGCCCATGGCGTTCACCCGTGATCGGCGAGCCTCCTCGCCGCCTCATAGGCGGCGTCGAAGTTCGGAAGCTGGCCCATCGGGACGATCTCGACGTATCGAATGACATGGCCGGCGTCGACCACGATAACGGCACGATGCAAGACCTGCAGCATCGGAATGAGTAAGCCGGTGCGGGTGCCGAAGTCGTATGCCGGTCGGTCGGATAAGAACGTGACGTTGGCGATGCCGGCCTGACCGGCGAAGCGGGCCTGATCCTCGGGCGTATTGGTGCTGAGCGTCACGATGTCGACGAGCTGGTCCAATCCGCCGTTGTCCTCGCTGAAGCGGTGCGTCTGCTCGTCGCACACCGGGGTGTTGAGCTGCGGCACGATGCTGAGGATTCTGGCGCGCCCCGACGTGCCCCTCAGTCGGACACGCCGGCCGTCCGTCGCAATCATCGTCGCGTCGGGAAGCTGTGCGCCGACGCGAAGCACCTCACCCGGGGTCACCCTCAGGGCCTGGTCGGTCGCGGCCCGCGGCGGCGCAGCGAGCATGGCCGCCGCCGAGACAAAAAAGATGCATACTGCTGTTCTCACGATCGTCGCCATTGAAGAACAAACCTCGAATCAAGCGGCCTGCCGGACCTCGTGCGCCTCATTGATCGGACGATCCAGCAGGTCGTGGAGGGCCATGGCCAGAGTCGGAAACTTGAAGACGAACCCGGCGCTGGTTGCGGCCCGAGGGTCCACGCGCTGGCCCGTCGTCAGCAGGGAGGCCAGCTCGCCAAACCTCAGGCGCAGGGCGAGCTCCGGAACCGGCAACCATGAGGGTCTTCGCAGTACGCGCGCGAGGGTTCGGCAGAACTCCGCCATGGTGACTGGATTGGGGGAGACGGCGTTGACCGGTCCGTGGACGCTCTCGTTCGCGATGGCCCAGCCGATCAGGCGGGCGAGATCGTGGAGATGTATCCAGGACACCCACTGGTAGCCCGGCGCAATGGGGCCTCCCACAAAGAGCTTGAAGGGCGGGAGCATCTTGCCGAGCGCCCCTCCTTCACGGCCCAACACCATCCCGATGCGGGGCAGGACGACGCGAACGCCGTGACCCTCCGCCTGTCTCGCCTCCTGCTCCCAGGCGAGCGAGAGATCGGCAAGAAATCCCTTGCCGTGTGGCGTGGCCTCCGTGACCGGCATGGCGTCACGCGCGCCGTAATAGCCGACGCCCGAGGCGCTGACCAGGACGCGCGGGCGGCGGGTCGCGCCTCTGATGGCCTCCACGAGGGCATAGGTGGCGCTCAAGCGGCTCTCACGAAGAGCCTGCTTGCGCGAGGGCGTCCATCGCTTGTCGGCGATGGGCTCGCCGGCAAGGTTGACGACGGCGTCCGCCTCCTCGATCGCTTGCGTCCAGGGGCCAGGAGTTCGAACGTCCCATTCCATCACCGCGATGGACGGCCCCAGCGATCCAGCGGCCTGGGCGGCATTTCTCGACAAGACGGTGACTTGATGATGATCCATCTGTAATGAGGCGCCGAGCGCCCGTCCGATGAAGCCCGAGCCTCCGGCGATCACGATATTCATCGATTCCTCCTCGTCTTCGTGGAGCGGCTGTCCGCATCCGCGGCGCATCGAAACCCGGTTCCGTGCGTCCGCAGCGCGAAGCCACCCTTGCCCCGGGCGGTGGCGCGAATGTCCGCGATGGGGCTGTGCCACGATCCGCCACGAATGACGCGCAGCACCCCACCGTCCGGTCCTTTCGGATCACGGTCCGGGGCCGTTTCGTAATAATCGGGCTGATACCAATCCTGCACCCATTCCCGGGCGTTCCCGGACATGTCCTCTACCCCGTAGGGCGAGCGACCGGCGGGACGAGCGCCGACCGGGTGCAGGGTGTCTTTCCCCGCCCACTCCCGGTCGAAATTGGCGTGCGTGGCCGTGGCGGCGTCGTTTCCCCAGGGGAAGAGACGCCCATCCGTGCCCCTCGCGGCCTTCTCCCACTCGGCCTCCGTCGGAAGCCGTTTGCCCGCCCACTGACAGTACTCGACGGCGTCGTACCAGTTGATCTGGACGACCGGGAGCCGCTCGATTCCTTTCGACGAGGTCACTTCGGCCTCGCTGTAGGGGTCAGGAGGCGGGCGATGGCCGGTTTGCGTGACGAAATTCAGGTAGCGCGCGTTGGTGACTTCGTACTTGTCGATGAAGAATGTATCCAGATAAATTTTGCGCCGCGGCTGCTCGTCTTGTCGGCCGACGCCCTTCGGGTTCCCCATCAAGAACGGTCCCGCCGGGATGCGAACCATCTCCACGGGGTCCCGCTCAACTGGCCTCGAGTCCGCCGAATGAGGCAAGACGCCGAGCAGCACGAGCGTCGCCGCCAGCGCGAGCAGCACCCTCCACGCTCTGCCGGCCTGCCATGCGTGTCTCGTCATCGCTTCTTCTCCCGACTCAGCTTGATTGCGTTGGAGGTGAGCTCCTGTATCCGTCCAAGGATACGGTTGACGGTCTCACGATCGTCGCGGTCAAGAGCCGCTCTCGCCTCCAGGAGCAGGGACCGCGATTCGTGCAGATACTGCTCGACCTGCGTCTGAATCGCCGGCGACGCAAGCGTCCCAGACAGAGCCGCCTCGTGGAACACATCCCAGGCCTGGTCGACGGCGTGGGCTGCATCGTGGACGGCCTGGTCGAGCTCCGGTTCATGGGCATGGGGAGTGGTGATCGGTCCTCCGCTCGCGGAGGCCGCGCACCAGAGCAACACGACGAGTGCGGCGCCCAAAGACGCTGCTGCCTTATGCTTCCCTCGCCCGATCATAACCACCCCCCTGCTCCGTGAGATCCTCAGGATTTCGCGGCGCGCTGCATGGATGCCTGGATCAGATCGCGCACCTCCAACAACTCCTTGTTGTCCGGGGCGAGCTGCAAGGCTCTCTCAATGTGTTTCTGGGCCTCGGCGAACCTCTCGCCACCCATGCTCACGAAGGCCGCGATGTAGGCATCGCGGATCATGTCGTCGAGGTCGGCAGGCGCGTTCTTGGCGCAGCGAAATCCAAGTCCGACGCCATAGCTGTTGTTCATCGGGTGATTCCAGAATCGATGGGTCGTCGTGGTGCTTGACTTGGCCGCGATCCAGGACCCGCCTCGAATGACGCGTTTTTCACCGGTGGTGAGACGATCGACGTAAGTGCCGGTCCCTCCGAGCCACACCGGCTTTTCCGGACCCGTCGGATTTGCAACCTGCGTCGTCTTCTCGTAAAACTTCGGATCGTACCAGTCGGAGACCCATTCGAAGGCGTTCCCGGCCATGTGGTGGGCTCCGTAATAGCTGGCGGCTTCGGGCATCGAGTCGACGGGCAGGGTCGACTTGCGGGTCTTCCCGACATTCACCTTGGATGCGTCGTACTCATTCCCCCAGGGATACTTGAGCCCTTGCGGCCCCCGCGCGGCCTTCTCCCATTCGGCTTCCGTCGGGAGCCGCTTGCCCTTCCACTCACAGAAGGCCTTCGCATCGTACCAGTTCACGCCGACCACGGGCTGGTTCGGCTGATTGAGCCGAGGGTCGTCCCAATAGGCGGGAGCCGCATGTCCGGTGGATCTCAAGAAGTCACCAAAGTCCTTGTTCGACACTTCGTACTTGTCGAGAAAATAGGCATCGACAACGACCCAGCGCGCGGGACCCTCGTCATGGAAGGCCTCGGCGGACCACGGTTTATTCATGCGGCGCTCGTACAGGGTCTGCTGGGCCTTGCTCTTCTTCGGATCAGGGGCCTCTCGATCGATGCCCATCAGAAACGGGCCAAACGAGACATAGGTCATGTCCTTAGGTGCGCCCGTGCCGTCCTCCGACCGCACGGCCGCTGGCGTGGAGCAGAAGATCAACGTCAGAACGATCAGTCCGATTGCGTGGGTGGGTAAAGCAGAGAAGTAATTCCGTTTCATGTTGTCCCCCTAAGTTCAAGCAAAATGTCGACAAGGCTGCCCTGAGGGACGAGACGTCCCTCAGGGCCTGGGCGCTTACCGTTTCATGTTCCCCATGATGATGGTCTTGATCTGCGGATACTCCTTGTTGGCGGGATCGGCCTTGATCGCCTTCTCGATGGACACCATGGCGTCCGCCCACTTCTCCTCGCCCATGCTGATCAGGGCGTGCATGTAGTGATC
>JBFKNO010000118.1:0-8405 GCA_041629275.1 Nitrospiraceae bacterium | reverse complement strand
GGTAATTGGGTAAATCGGTAATTGGGTAATTGCGGAAAAGAAGGACTTCCGCAATTACCCAATTACCCAGTTACCTATTTACAATTATTCCCGGATTTGACCCGAGCCCATGACGATGTATTTGGAGCACGTGAGGTCCTCCAGTCCCATGGGGCCTCGCGCGTGAATGCGGGTGGTGCTGATGCCGATCTCGGCGCCGAGGCCGAACTGATAGCCGTCATTGAGCCGGGTCGACGCGTTGACCATCACGGTCCCGGCATCCACCTCCCGAAGGAAGCGGAGCGCCCGTCCGTAGTCCTTGGTCACGATCGACTCCGTATGATGGGACCCGAAGCGCGCGATGTGGTCCAGCGCATCCTCCATGTTCTTGACCACCTTCACCGCCAACACCAGCTTGAGAAACTCCGCTCCGAAATCCGACTCCTCCGCCGGCTTGACCTGGTCGCTGAGCTGGCAGGTCTTCGGACAGCCCCGCACCTCCACCCCGGCCTCCTGCATGCGCTGGAGGAAGCCCGGCAGAAACGCGCGGGCAATGTTCTGGTGCACGAGCAGGGTCTCCATCGCGTTGCAGGTCGACGGGCGTTGGACTTTGGCGTTCGCGCAAAGCTCCTGCGCCATGCCCAGGTCCGCGTTGGCATCGACATACATGTGGCAGACGCCCTTGTCGTGCTTGATGACCGGGATGGTGGATTCCTCGCGGACCGTCTGCATCAGGGAGGCGCCGCCGCGTGGGATGACCAGATCCACGTATTCATCCTGCTTCAGCAGCAGCCGCGCGATGTCCCGCTCCGTGCGCTCCACGAAGGTGATGGCGCCAGGCGGCACCCCCGACTTCTCCGCGGCTTCCGCAAGCAGGGTCGCGATTGCGCGATTCGAGTGGATCGCCTCGGATCCGCCACGGAGGACGCAGGCGTTGCCGGACTTGAGGCAGAGGCCGGCCGAATCTGCGGTCACGTTCGGTCGGGACTCGTAGATGATGCCGATCACGCCGATGGGGACCCGCATCCGCCCGACCCGCATCCCGTTCGGCCGTCGCCACATGCCCTTCGTCTCGCCCACGGGATCACGCAGCTTGGCGACCTCGCGCAAGCCGTCGGCCATCTCGGCGATCCGCTCGGGGGTGAGACGCAGGCGGTCGATCAAGGCGCCGTCCCGCTCGGCCTCCTCCTGTTCTTCCAGCACGTCGAGATCGTTCTGATTCGCCTCGAGGATCTGGTCGGTCTTCTCGATGAGGCTCTCCGCCATGGCCCCCAATGCCTGGTCCTTCACCGCCGTCGAGACATAGGCCAGCTTGTTTGCCGCCGCTCTCGCCCGCACGACCAGAGCCTGGACGTAGTCCTCCGGCGATTGGGGCTCCGCCTCCTCGGCCAGCTTCACCTGTTCGACTGAGTCGGTCTCTTCACCTTCCATATATGCCTTCTAATCCTCGCTCCAACAGCATGAGGCTTGACTTGGGCTCGCACCGTGCATTCTGTGCACGTCATCAGCGGCGTGAGGAGAATACTCTGCAAGCTTTTGAGCCGTCAAGTGAGGTCGCCCCCTCACCCCAGCCCTCTCCCCCTCCGATTGTAGCTGCAGCATCTCATGCTGCCTGCGGGACGGCGCCATAAGATGGCGCAGCTACACCAAGCCGGGGTTTCATCTCTCCCCCAAGGGGAGAGGGTGGAGGAGAGAAGGGAGTGTCATCGGGTTGCGAGGTCACTCTTCGAGGTCGAGAATCCCGCCGAGGTCGCCCGGAATGTCATCGGTGAGTCCCGCATCGAGGTCGTCGGTCAGGTCCCCGAGCGGGTCTTGTGCGCTCGACGGGTTCGGGTGTTGGAAAATCCAGTCTTGGTACCTCGCCAATCCTTCGAAATGACGGACCTCCGGCGGGAAGGCATGCTGCTTGATGGGGGTCGCCGTGCTCAGGCTGCGGACACCGGCGATCCCGCCGTTCGGGCCTCGGAGGTAGTCCCACTCCCCGTTCGTCATTGGGTCCGTGTAGACCTTCCTAAGGACCGGCTTCGGCCGCTTGGTCATTTCCTCGAGGGTCCGGGGGTAGATCTCTCCCGGCATGACTCGTCCCGCCTTCTTGGTCGCGCTATACAAGGCGATGGCGTTCTGGATCTCGATTCCTCTGGCAAGCAGATCGGCCTCGCGTTCACGTTGGACCATGACCTTCCATTGTTTCGCCGCCGCCGTGATCGTCAGGCCGATGACGACGATCGTGAACATCAGAAAGAGATAGGTGACGCCCCTCTCCTTCCCCATGGCCTGACGGCTCATTCCTCTACCCCAATCCCTTCCCCGCGGTCGTAACTGGGTAATTGGGTAAGTGGGTAATTGCGGAAGGCAATCTCGTCCCAATTACCCAATTACCGCTTACCGATTTACCCAATTACGGGGTTTCCTCCGATAGCGTCAACCGCTGCTCGATCTGGGATGCCTGGTGCCTGAGAACGACCGTGTTCGGCGTGATGGCTGCGACGAGGATCCCCGCGCCAATGATCTCCCCACGTCTGACCGTGTGCAGCACGTCACGCTTGCCGAGCAAGGCGATCTCCTCTCTCTTCCGGCCATGCTCGCCGAGCTCCAGGTATCCCAGGTACCGGAACTGCCCCAGCTCGGCCCATGCCGAGTCGGCCTGCACGTCTTGCGCGGACGGCTCGGGGATGTCCGGCGGAAGGTCGTCGGGAGGCGGAGGCGGCACCGGCGGCACGACGGCGATCTGATCCGATCGCCGCAGCTCGAAAATATTCTTCGAGGTGGTAGCCGCCGCGGCGCGCTGCACGCGGCTCTGCTTGAGCTGCGCGAGGTGCACGCGCAGGGTGTTCGTCCCGGGATGAGACGGCCGGGTGGTCCCGCCTGCGACCCCGCCCACATTGACCAACGGCACCCGCTGTGGCTCGTCGGCGCTCAGCATGGCCCACCAGGTGACACCTGCCCAGACGACGAGGAGGCCGCCCAATACCGCGATTTGTCTTTCCCGTGTCATCATCATCGCTCAGATCGGCTCCGAGGGCCGATCGGGCTCCGGACGCAAATAGGTGGCGATTTTCACCTTAAAGGTGACCTGGCGTTCTTGCTGGGCGTCCGCGCGGACGACGTCCAGATCCTCGATGAACAGCAACTCCTCGGCGAGCTCGATCTCACGAATAAAGCGCCGGAGATCCTCATAGCGACCGGTCGCCGATCCCTCGAAGACCGCTTTGGTCGCCAGCTTGCCCGATGGGGGCTGCACCCGGTAGGACAAGGAGGGTAACTTCACCCTGTTGCGGGTCGCCTCCTCGGTAATACCCAGGGCCAGCGGCACGAAGCCCTGCTTCGCGGGGATGATCCGCAGGACCTCAGCAAGATCGCGCAACGTCCGCTTCGCCTCGACATGCTGCACGAAGCGCTGCCGGGCGTCTTTCCATTCCCGATGGAGCTGAGCCGCCCGATATTGGGCCGGCATCACGAACAAGAGGTGGATCCCGCCCAGGGCGGCGAGGAGGGACACGACGAGCGCGAGCGCGGGAAGGAGCGGAACAACGGGCTGTCGCAGAAGCGACGCCCATGCCTCCGACCGTCCCATCATGACGTCCCCCTCCGGTACCCTACGTGCAGATCAAACCCGACCACCCCGGTGCGCTCGTTGACCCGATGTCGAACCAATTCGGGGTCATAGAACGCCGGATGGTCGGACAGCGCGAGCGTGAAGGCCGTGACGACTTCCAGGTTGATCGCGGAACCCGTGAGTCGGATGGTCACCGTCTTTTTCAAGTCATGTTGGACGCCGTTGATGGCCAGACCGGTGGGCACGGTCTCTTCGAGCTCCCCGAGCAGTCTCGTCCACGAGAAGGTCCGCTCTGCGATCAGTTGATTGGCGAATTCCACGTCCCGCGGCAGACGCTGCAACGCCGCGTCCGACAGGTCGATCCCTTCGCGACGGGCCTGGGCCACGAACTCATTGTCCTGGGCGAGGACACGCGCGAGCGCGGGTTTCACCCGCGCCGCTTCGGCTTCCATCGTGGCGACCATGCGGAGATCCCAGGCGATCCCGACCACCAACGCGGCGGCGACGACGACGAGCGCGACCCGCATCGGCCCCAGGTACGCGCGATGGCGCGTGCTGAGGTTGGTCCGGAACGGCTCCATGTGGTGAGGGACTATTTCCATCGTAGCCTCATCGCGAAGCCTTTATTGGCGTCTCCCCCTTACCCCAACCCTCTCCCCCAAGGGGAGAGGGAGGGTCAGACCCGACCCATGACCCCCGCAACCGCGGGAACGGCGGCAAATCCGCCGTGTCCATTCCCCGCTCGCCATCCGACCCCTTCAGCCAGATGCCAGTCCAGCTCCTCACCCTCGAGAGCCAGCTTCTCCCTCAGGGTCTCGAGCAGGTGCAGGTCGGTCGCATCGCTGGCCAGGATGAACCGACTGGGGACCGCCTTCGGCGAGGCGTCGGCGCAGGAGGCCAGGGACGCGAGCACGTCCTCCACGATGCGTTGCTCCCAATCGGCGGGCGCAAATTCGGACTTCGCTGGTTGTGGAAGGCGTTTTGTGCGGAAATACACGGGTGCCCCTTGATGGAGGATCAGCACCGTGAGCCCGGAGTCAAGAACACTGACCCAGAGCAAATCCGCCGGCTCGTATCGACCAAACCACCCGGTGGCAAGCCCCCAGCAGTTGAAGAGACGGAGCGTCACGGTGTCCACTTCCAGCGGATTCAAGCCCACCCCTTCACAGGCCGACTCGAACTGACGCAGCACCGCGTCACGGATGGCGATGGCCAGCACGGTGGTCGGTCCATCGACCTGCCCACCGGTGAGCACTTGAAACGCCACCCGTATGCCCGCCGCGGGCAGGAGCTGCTCTTGCGCCGCGCGCCACCGGATCAGCGCCAGTTGCTCCTCCGATCGCGCCGGAAGAGTCTCCAGCCGAATGATAGCCGCCCGAACGCAGAGGTCCGGAAGCAGCAAGCACGTCGGACGCGGGAGGTCTGGCAGCGGCAACCGACGCCACGCCGGCTGGGAGGACTGCGGACGAATCAGGGCCTCCAGGTGATCCTTCAGGGCGGCCATGTCGCTGATGTTGGGATCGACCGGGGACGGCTTGATCAATCCCATGGGCAGCGGGCGGACCGCACTGCGGTGGGTGCGCCGGCCCCAGAGACCCTGCACCTCGGCCCACACCGCCGCCTGCGGCCCGAGCTTCAGGCAGGACCGCGGCCGAATGTCTCCCAGCTTGGCAAGTTCAGCGAGCATCGACGAAGGTGACCCTGTTGATTTCACGCAAGCTCGTCTCCCCCCGAATGGCCTTGGCCAGCGCGGATTGGCGCAGGCTGATCATGCCCTCGCTCATGGCCCGATGCCGAATCTCGGAGGTGGCTTTTCTGGCGAGAATCATCTCCTTGATCGTATCGGTCAGGTCCAGGAACTCCGTAATGTTTTGGCGGCCCCGATAGCCCGTCCCATGACACTCCTCGCATCCCGCACCTTCGTAGAACGCGATCTGGCGGTGCCGGTCATAATCCAATCCCGACTCCTCGGCCTGGGATTTGTCCAGCTCGATCCGCTGGCGACAGTTGTGACAGATCATGCGCACCAGACGCTGCGCCAGCACGCAATTCAGGGACGAGACGAAATTGTACGGCTCGATCCCCATGTTCACGAACCGACCGATGACGTCGAAGACGTTGTTGGCGTGGACCGTCGTGAAGACCAGATGGCCCGTCAGGGCCGACTGGATCGCGATCTGGGCGGTCTCCGTGTCACGGATCTCGCCGACCATGATCTTGTCCGGGTCATGGCGGAGGACCGATCGGAGCCCCCGGGCAAAGGTCACGCCTTTCTTTTCATTGACCGGGATCTGCACCACGCCGGACAGTTGGTACTCCACGGGATCCTCGATGGTGATCACCTTGTCTTCCTGCGTGTTGATCTCGCTGAGGGCCGCGTAGAGCGTGGTGGTTTTCCCGCTCCCCGTCGGTCCCGTGACCAGCACCATCCCGTAGGGTTCCGTGATCGCCCGGCGAAAGCGCCGCAGGTCTTCCGCGTTGAAGCCCAGCCGATCGAGGCGAAGCTCGGAAATGCCGGCAGTCATGGCCTCGCGGTCCAAGATCCTGATCACCACCGCTTCGCCGAAGACGCTCGGCAGAATCGAGACGCGGAAGTCCACCGTCTTCTTGTCCAGCCGCAGGCGGAATCGCCCGTCCTGGGGCACGCGGCGCTCCGCGATGTCGAGCTCGGACATGACCTTCAGCCGCGAGACAAGAGGCGCATGCACCTTGACGTCCAGGGGCTCCAGCGCGGAGATCAGGATGCCGTCGACCCGGTATCGCACGAGCGTGGACCGACCGTTCGTCTCGATGTGCACGTCGCTCGCACGTCGTTGGATCGCGCTCAGGAGAACCGTGTCGACGAGCTTGACGATCGGGCTTTGATCCTGCGTGATCCGCTCGACAGAGAGGACCTCCTCCCCCCGCTCGTCCTCCTTGACGAGCACGGTCCGGTACTCGGCCTCCAGCTCCCTCAGCGCTTGGCTCGAGCCCTCGCTGCGGCCCAGCGCGGCAAGGATCTGAGGCTTGGGGCTGACGACGAACCTGAGCTGGAGGTTCAACTGCAGCTCCAAGGCGTCCAGCCTCTGCAGGTCGTGCGGATCGGGGATCGCGATCGTGAGGACGTCTCCCTGCTGTTGGAGCGGCACAAAGGGATGGCGATGCATCAGCTCGACCGGAATGCTCTGGTAAAACCGGGGATCGACCCGAAAATCGGACAGGGGCTGAAACGGGAGGTGGTGGAGGCGGGCCAACCCCTCGGCCAGTTGCTCTTCCGAGACCGCGTGCGCCTCCAGCAGAGCCTGACCCAGGGCGGCTTGGGAGCCCCGGACCCGCTGGAGCGTGCGATCCACCACCTCCGGAGCGACGAACTCGCTCTCGATCAGGACATCGGCAAGGGTTTTTCTATTCATCGCCGCAAAGTTCCCTTCTTACCGTAGTTGCGCCATCTTATGGCGCCTCCGGAGGCAGCATAAGATGCTGCAGCTACACCGACGCCGCCATCTCGAAGATGGGCAAATACATGACGACGAGAATCGTGCCGACCACCAGACCCATGGCCAGCAAGAGTGCGACTTCGATGAAGCTCGTCAACTGATTGAGACGATAGTCCAAATCATTCTCGTAGAACTCGGCGACGTCCCGCAGCATGTGGTCCAATGATCCCGTTTCTTCCCCGACGGTCACCATTTCGAGCGCGAGACGCGGGAGGACCCGCTGCTCTCCAAGCGAGGCGGAGAGCGTCGCCCCATCGCGCACCTGCGCGGTGGCCTGGTCCAGGCGGAGGGCCAGGAAGCGATTCGAAAGGGAGCCGCGGGCGATCTGCAGGCCGTCCACAAGCGGCGTCCCTCCGCTCAAGATCGTCGCCAAGCTTCTCGTGAACTGAATGGTGTGATGCTTCGCCATCGTCTCGCCCACCCAGGGGACTCGGAGCGACCACGCATCCCACTTCAGCCGGCCCTGCGCGCTTCGCACCCACAGGACGAACAGCACCGTGAGAATCCCGATCACGACGGTTCCCGGCACGAGATAGGCTCGAGCGGACTCGACGAGGCTGATCAGGATCTGCGTCGGCACAGGCAGCGCCTTGGTCGAATCACGGTAGATTTCCATGAACGAGGGCACGACGAAGGTCAGGAAAAAGACGATTAGGCCCAGGCTTGCGAGCACGAGGACGACAGGATAGGCCAAAGCTTTCGTCATCTTCTGGCGCAGCCCGATCATGAGCTTGAGATGGCTGATGTAGCGCTGGAGGACTTCCGGGAGGTTGCCGGCTTGCTCGCCGGCACGAATGGTGGCGATGTAGAGCGCGGGGAAATACTCGGGGTGACGAGAGAAGGCGTCGGAGGCCGAGGCTCCACCGCGAATATCCCGTCGCACCTCCTCGAGGACGGCCCGGAAGCCCGCCTGTTTGGCCCGCTCGATCAACAGGTCGCAGATACGCAGGATCGGGAGCCCGGCCTTGATGAGGGCGAGCAACTCCTGGTTGAAAATGAGGGCATCCTGAGTGGAAAACCCTCCTGTCCCTCGCGTCCGCCGGGGCGAGCTGGCCGTCCGGACGCCTCGCTGGCGCAACTGGAACACGAACAGCCCCTGCCCCTCGAGCTGGGCTCGCGCCGTCGACTCGGTCTCGCCTTCAACCTGCCCCTCGAGCGTGGTCCCGTCTGCACGAGCGACTCGATAGGTGAATACCGGCATGGGTCAGCAATCCCACAATCCGATTGGCGGTTCACTAATACGATGCCTCCCCTTTGTAAGGGGAGGTGGGGTGGGGTAGAGCAAGACAGCGGCTACGCCCTGTGTCGGTTCCAAACTTGCTCAGCGCTCTACCTCCCCCGGCCCCTCCTTACAAAGGAGGGGAGACTCGGCATACGATCTAATTATTACCCTG
>JBFKNO010000117.1:0-8405 GCA_041629275.1 Nitrospiraceae bacterium | reverse complement strand
GCACCGCATAGGGGGCTTGGCAATACGGTGTCGAGAGCACCATACCGAACACAAAGAAGTGCAAATTGCCAACTAGCGTTCTCGGCTGAGCAAACGCGTCGTAATAGAGACCGTTGTAAAGACCTGCCACTCCAATTGACAGAAGCATCAGAACAACCATGAACACCGGCTTCTGAATCTTGATAATGAGGGCTACTATGAGTATGGACACGAGGTAAAAATGTACCTCTGCCGTAACTGTCCACAGAGGTCCTGCCAGTGTAGTCTGAGAAGTGGAAAGAGTTAGCTGCCTGACAATACTTTGAGTATCCGTTGTTTCTGAATGTGCGAATTGCTCGAGCACCACACCCAGGACCAGCGCAATTTGGTACAACGGGATAATTCGCAACGCACCATTATAAATGAATGTTTTATACCCCTTTGCATCTAATTCGTATCGTTGGTCGACAAATCCTTTCCCTATCAGATAGCCGCTGATCGGCAGAAATATCCAGACCCAGAACGCTCCGTTCAGCTCAAGCGGGAGATCGAAACCATAAATCGAATGCCCCCATATCACCCCTAAGGCTGCCAATCCTCGAATGATATCTATTGAATGTGAAATATGTTTGTCTACCATGGCGTTTGAAACCGTCTGGATCCTGGACAACTGCCCTGAACGAAGCCACCCAGCTATGCTGCGCGGCCAGAGAGACAAACACACGTGAGCGGGGTGACGACTTCGATCTCGCTTCGAACTAAACGATGCACGTGGCTCCTACCATCCATATCTGTGGGCACACCATTTCGCGCCCACTCACCGCCTCTCCAATGAAACCGTTTCTCGTCGCTTGACTGACAGAGGAAGGCGCATTCCCATCCGATTATCGCTTCGACACGTTGAAGTGGACGTGGACGATATCGCCGTCCTTGACCGTGTAGTCTCGCCCCTCGGATCGGATCAATCCCTTCGCGCGCAGCGCCTTCTCCGATCCGTGCGTGCGAAAGTCGTCGACGGAATAGACATCCGCTCGAATGAAGCCGCGGGCCAGGTCGGAGTGGATCTTCCCCGCCGCCATGACGACGTTCTCCCCGACCGGGATCGTCCAAGCCCGGCACTCGTCCTCGCCGACGGTGAAGAAGGAGCACAACCCCAGCAGCCGGTAGACCTCGCGGACCAGCTTCTGGGCGGCCGCTTCCTCGAGCCCCATCTCCTTCAAAAAAGGCCCCCGCTCCTCAGGCGCAAGCTCGCCGATCTCCTGCTCCAACTTCGCGGACAGGCGGATCGCGTCCGGGCAGCGCTTCTTGACCGCATCCGGAAGCGCGGCCTTGGGAGGCTCCGCGACATTGAGGACGACGAGGATCGGTTTCTGGATTAGAAACGCGAAGCTTCGCACCAGTTTCTGCTCCTCGGCGTCCATGTGGGCGCCCGCCAGGGACTCCTTCGCCTCCGCCTCCTTCTTCAGTCGCTCGAGGAGGACGAGCTCCCGCTGGTCCTGCTCCTGCGTCTTGCTCGCCTTGGTGACCGAGACCCGCAGCTTCTCGATCCGCTTGTCCATCATCTCGAGATCGGCGAAGAGGAACTCCGTCTTGACCGTGTCATAACCCTCCGCCGCCTGCTCGAGGCTCTGCCCCCCTGCGTAGGCTGCGAAAACCAGGATGAGCGCGTCCACCTCCCGCAACTGCGCCATGATCCGCTTCTTGTGCTCGCTCGTCTCACCCAGGTCGAGGCCGGGGAAGTCGAGCACCTCGAGCTGGGCCGGGGTATGCTTGCGCGGCTTGAAGACGGAGGTCAGGTAATCGAGGCGGGGATCCTGGACGGGCACCACGCCAGGAACGGGGCCCTGCCCCGACGCGCGTGCCGGGTCTGGCGGGTGGCCCGTAATGGCCGCAAAGAGGGTGCTCTTGCCACCGAGCCGGGGACCGGCGAGCCCGATCTTCATGAACGTCCTTTCTACGAAACGGGAGTTTAATGTTGTTTCGCGCTCGGGCGCGTGACGCCGCGCGACCAGGCCGTGAACAGCTCGAGGCTTTCGTCGCGGAGCACACCGCCAGCCAACTCGATCTGGCTACCGCTGAGCTGCTTCATTTGGTCGCACGTCATGGGTATTTGACGGATGCCAAACTGTTCCGCGTCTGCGATGCTGCAGGCGTACACGATCCGCCAGACGTTGGCCCAGAGGCAGGCGCTGAAGCACATCGGACAGGGCTCGCAGGTCGCATACATGACCGAGCTCGAGAGGTCCAGCGTCTTCAGGCGGCGGGTTGCTTCCCGGATCGCCGCCAGCTCCGCGTGAGCCGTGGTATCCATATTCGCCCGCGCGCTGTTGTGGACGGTCGTCACCACCCTGCCCCTTTTCACGAGCGTGGCGCCGAAGGGCATCTCCCCTTTCCCGAGCCCGTGCCAGGTTGCCTGAATGGCCAGGCGCATGTAGTCCGCGTCCGTCATCTTCGCCCCCACCGAGCACGGGATCCGGAGACCGCCAGGAGCTCGGACTATTCGATCTTGTCCAACTTGATATGGAGGTCCTTGAGCTGGGCGGGATCGACGGAGGAGGGTGCCTCGGTCATGGGGCACTGAGCCTTTTGGGTCTTCGGGAAGGCGATCACGTCGCGCAGCGAGTCGGCGCCACCCAGGAGCATGACGATGCGGTCCAACCCGAAGGCGATGCCGCCATGGGGTGGGGCGCCGAAGGCCAGGGCCTCGAGCAGGAAACCGAACCGGCTCTGCGCCTCCTCTTTGCCGATGCCGAGGAGGTCGAAGACCTTCTCCTGCAAGTCCCGCCGGTGGATACGAATGCTTCCGCCCCCCAACTCCGTGCCGTTGAGGACGACGTCGTAGGCCTTGGCCCGCACCTCGAGGGGTTTGCTGTCCAGCAGACCGACATCCTCCTCGCGCGGCGCGGTAAAAGGATGGTTCACCGCCACATAGCGGCGGGCTTGCTCGTCCTGCTCGAGGAGCGGAAAGTCGACCACCCAGAGCGGCCGCCAGGCAGACTCATCGATCAACCCGAGCTGCTTGCCCAGGTGCAAGCGTAAACGTCCGAGCACGTCGTGTGTCACGGCGGGCTTGTCGGCGACGAACAACAGGAGATCGTTCGGCTCGGCCCCGGGCAAGGCAGCCAGGAGTCCCTTGGCATCGAGGAACTTGGCGATGGTCGAGTCGAGCTGCCGGTCCGAGGTGACTTTGACCCAGGCCAGCCCCTTGGCTCCGAAGCTCTTGGTCAACTCGACGAGGCCGTCGATTTGATTGCGCGCGATGCTCGCTCCACCCTTCACGACCAGGGCCTTGACGATTCCGCCCTTCGACGCGGTCTCCTGAAAAACCCGGAACCCGGATTGGGCGGCAAACGCCGTCATGTCATGAAGGGGCAGATCCAGCCGGAGATCCGGTCGATCCGATCCGTACCTCCCCATCGCCTCCTGATAGGTCATGCGCGGAAAGGGCGCCGGGAGGTCGACACCGGCGGAGCTGAACACCTGGAGGATCAACTGCTCCATGAGCGCCATCACCTGCTCGGTCTCGACGAACGAGAGCTCCACGTCGATTTGCGTGAATTCCGGCTGTCGGTCCGCCCGGAGGTCCTCGTCGCGGAAGCAGCGGGCGATCTGGTAATACCGATCGCAGCCGCCGACCATGAGAATCTGCTTGAACAATTGCGGGGACTGCGGAAGCGCGAAGAAGGCACCAGGATTCACGCGGCTGGGGACCAGGTAGTCACGCGCGCCCTCCGGGGTGCTCTTCGTGAGCATCGGCGTCTCGACCTCGAGGAAGCCGTGCACATTCAGAAACGAACGAATCTCCTGCAAAACGTTGTGGCGGAGCCTGAGGAGGTGCTGCATCCTCGGCCGACGCAAGTCGAGATACCGGTGCTTGAGGCGCAGGGCCTCGGTGGCATCCGTTTCGTCCTCGATCACGAACGGCGGCGTCTGCGCCTCGTTCAGAATGTCCATCTCGTGGACGAATACCTCGATCTCACCCGTCGGCAAGTCTGGATTCTCGGAACCCTGGGGTCTCCGCTTGACCGTCCCGGTGACGGCCACCACGAATTCACTTCTCAGGACATGCGCCTGTTGGTGGGTCCGGGCGTTAAACTCTGGATTGAACACGATCTGAGTGATGCCGAAGCGGTCACGCAAGTCGATGAAGATGACGTTGCCATGGTCACGGCGACGGTGCACCCATCCGCACAAACTGACGGACTGACCGTCGTGGGTTGCGGCTAACTCACCACAGGTATGCGTCCGCGGCTTCACAACGAGACCCCTCCAAGGGGGTGAGCGGTCAGCGGTAAGCGCTGAGCGGACAGAACGCGCGATGCTTTCGCCCGAGGACTGCCCGGCCGCTGACCGCGCGCCTCGGACCCCGTACCCTTTTTCTTCCTTGCGACCATTGCGCGGAGCGCGTTGGCTTCGCGATCAGTGAGATACCGGTATTGGCCGAGCGGAAGGTCACCCAGCGCGAGCGGGCCAAACCGGATCCTCGTCAGCTTGATGACCGGGTGGCCGACCGCGTGCAGCATGCGCTTGACCTGGTGCTTCCTGCCCTCGTGAATGGTGACCTCGAGCCAGGAGTTCTGCGGCGCCTTCGCCACCTTCTTGACCGTCGCGGGCGCGGAGCGGCTGTCGCCCAAGTCCACGCCCTCTCGCAGCGCGTCGATCTCCTCTTCCGTCAGCACGCCTTTCACCTTGATCAGGTAGGTCTTTGGAACATGGAACCGCGGGTGAAGGAGCGTCTCTCCCAGCTCCCCGTGATTCGTGAGCAAGACCAGGCCCTCGCTGTCGTAATCGAGCCGTCCGACGGGAAAGACACGCAGCCGCACGCCGCCGAGCAGATCCTGGAGCGTGGGTCTTCCGGCCGGGTCGTCGAGCGTCGACACGACGCCCTTGGGTTTGTTCAACATGATGAACACGTACGGCGGCTGGGGCTTGAGGTGCCGGCCGTCCACTTTGACATGGTCGCGCGTCGGATCGACCTTCGTGCCGAGCTCGCGGACGACCTGGCCATTGACGACCACCCGCCCCGCCCGCATTAGTTCCTCCGCCTTGCGTCGGGAAGTCAGACCAGAGTCAGCGATCACTTTTTGCAATCGTATCAGCATGTCTTATGAGCGGGAGGATGAACTAGATGACACAACGGCCACCTCTATCAGTGTAGCTGCGGCATCTCATGCCGCCGCTTTGGCTCTTGCCCGACGAGTCGGGCGCCGTAAGACGGCGCAGCTACAGAGGACGTGGTGGCCTGCCCGCGCGTCATTCCCATTCGATTGTGCTCGGCGGCTTGGAGCTGATGTCGTAGACGACACGGTTGACTCCGCTGACCTCGTTGATGATCCGATTCGAGATCTTGCCCAGGACCTCGGGCGGTAACCGGGCCCAATCCGCCGTCATCCCGTCCAGGCTCGTGACCGCCCGGACGGCGATCACGTGCTCATAGGTCCGTTGATCCCCCATGACCCCGACCGTGCGGACGGGAAGCAGCACGGCGAAGGCCTGCCAGACCTCCCGGTAGAGCCCGGCCTGCCGAATTTCCTGATCGACGATGGCCTCGGCGTCGCGGAGAATGCGCAAACGTTCCTTGGTCACCGCCCCCAGGATGCGTATGGCCAGTCCGGGTCCGGGGAACGGCTGCCGCCAGATGATGTCGTCGGGCAGCCCCAGCTCCTTTCCCAGCACCCGCACCTCGTCCTTGAACAACTCACGCAGGGGCTCGACCAGCCGCAGCCGCATGTTCGTCGGGAGGCCTCCCACGTTGTGGTGGGTCTTGATCATGGCGGACGGCCCCTTGAAACTGATGCTCTCGATCACGTCCGGGTAGAGCGTCCCCTGGACGAGGAACTGGACCTTGCCGCTTCGCTTGGCCTCGGCCTCGAAGTTCTTGATGAACAACCGCCCGATGATCTTCCGCTTCCGCTCCGGGTCCACCACGCTCCGCAGCGCCGCGAGGAACTGGGAGGCCCGGTCCAGGTATCTCAGGTTCAGCTTCAGGCTGGAGGAGAAGGTCTTCTTGACCTGATCCCCCTCCCCCGCCCGAAGGACGCCGTTGTCGACGAAGACGCAGGTCAGCTGATTGCCGACGGCCCGGTGCGCCAGCGCCGCCGCCACCGCGCTGTCGACCCCTCCGCTGAGCGCGCAGATGACCCTCTTGTCTCCGACCTGCTCGCGGATCTGCTGGACCGCGGTGTCGACGTAGGACTGCATGGTCCAGGTCGGGCGGCAGCCGCAGATCTCGTAGACGAAGTTGCGCAGGATGCGGCTTCCGTCGGCCGTGTGGGCCACCTCGGGGTGGAACTGGAGGCAATAGAGCTTCCGGTCATCAGCGACCGACTTCATGGCCGCGACGGGGGAGTTGCCAGTGTGCGCGATCGACTGGAACCCATTCGGCATGCGCTCGATCCGGTCGCCGTGCGACATCCAGACCGTCGTCGCCCCGTCGCCGACCCCCTGAAAGAGGTCGGATCGGTCCCCGATCACGAGCTCGGCACGTCCGTACTCCCGCCGCGCGGCCCTGGCCACCCCTCCGCCCAGCAAATGCGTGAGAACCTGCATGCCATAGCAGATGCCCAGGATGGGAATGCCCTGGTCGAGCAGCTCCCGTTTGATCAGGGGCGCCCTGCGGTCATAGACGCTGGAGGGTCCGCCCGAGAAAATCAACCCCTTCGGGCGACAGGCGAGGATCGTGGCAAGGGGGGCGGAGCAGGGCAGGATCTGCGAGTAGACGTGCGCTTCCCGGACCCGACGCGCGATCAGCTGCGTGTACTGGGAGCCGAAATCGAGGACGAGGATGCGATCGTGCCAGAGTTCCATGGCGAAACGTTAGTTACTCGTTGATCGTTGAACGCCCAAGAGGCAGCGTGACAGTGGAGTAGGCACTCACAATACTTTGACGGTTATCAAGGGGAGCAGTGTATGGTTGAACCGATGCTCCAAGCCCCTCCTATGTAAGAAGGGGTTGGGGAGGTAGAGCAGGCGGGGCCGCGTTCGCTGTAGCGTTCGCTCTCGCCGGCCTGCCGCGCTACCCCACCTGGCCTCCCCTTACAAAGGGGAGGGACAGAGAGGTTCACCGATGACGTGCTCTGAGTCGTAACGGATAACGGTGAACGTGTGACGCGTTAATCCCAGTCGTGTCGGTAATTGGGGGCTTCCTTCGTGATGATCACGTCGTGGACATGGCCCTCGCGCAAGCCGGCCACCGTCTGCCTGATGAACCGGGCGTGTTGCTGAAGGTCCGCGATCGTCCCGCACCCGCAATACCCCATGCCCGCTTTGATCCCGCCCACGAGTTGGTGGACGACGCCGGCCAGCGTGCCTTTATACGGCACGCGCCCCTCGATCCCTTCAGGCACGAGCTTCGACGACGGACGTCCCCGCTGGAAGTAGCGATCGCCGGCGCCGCGTTCCATGGCCCCGATCGATCCCATGCCGCGGTACACCTTGTAGGTACGCCCCTGAAGCAGGACGGACTCTCCCGGCGACTCCTCCGTTCCGGCAAGCAGCCCGCCGATCATGACCGCCGACGCGCCGGCCGCCAGCGCCTTGGCGATGTCGCCCGAGTACTTGATGCCCCCGTCCGCAAGGATCGGCACCCCGGTGCCGGCCAGGGCCTTGGCGCAATCCGCGATGGCCGTCAATTGAGGCATGCCAGATCCGGAGACGATGCGCGTCGTGCAGATCGATCCCGGCCCGACGCCGACCTTCACCGCATCCGCCCCCGCCTTTAAGAGATCCTTGGCGCCATGGGCGGTCGCAACGTTGCCCGCCATGACCTCGAGCTCGGGATACCGCTGCTTGATGAACTTGACCGCGTCCAACACGCTGCGCGCGTGCCCGTGGGCCGTGTCGACCGCCACGACGTCCACACCGGCTTTCGCGAGCAGGGCCGTGCGCTCCTCGGCATCGTCACCGACGCCGACCGCGGCGCCCACGCGGAGTCGGCCGTGGTCATCCTTGCACGCATGTGGATACTTGATGCGCTTTTCGATGTCCTTGATCGTAATGAGGCCGCGCAGCTCATCCTTGTCGTTCACGACCGGAAGCTTCTCGATCCGGTACTCGTGCAGGATCTCGCGGGCCTTCTCCAAGCTGGTGCCTTCCGGTGCGGTGACCAGCTTCTCGCGCGTCATGACCTGGGAGACCTTGAGATCCAGCCTGGACTCGAAGCGCAAATCCCGGTTCGTGAGGATGCCGACCAGCTTGCCCTGTTTTGTGACCGGAATCCCAGAGATCCGATACCTGGACATGAGATTGAGGGCGTCGCGGATCGTCTGGTCCGGCGAGATCGTGATCGGATCCAGGATCATGCCGAACTCGGATTTCTTGACCTTACCGTCGCACTGGCCTATGATGCCGCGATCCTGCCTTGGGGCGACGGCGCCACGGTCCTGATCCTGGCCCGAGATATCACGCTCGAGCGCAGCCTGCGCGCT
>JBFKNO010000116.1:0-8406 GCA_041629275.1 Nitrospiraceae bacterium | reverse complement strand
CCTCGTTATTAGGTCCATTTGACAGGTGTACTATATTGACTATACTTGATTCGTATCACCTGGACGGCTCTAAATTTTTGCCACACGGCGACACGTGAAACAGCTCAAGACAAACTCGAAAAGGCTATACAAAACCAACCAAGTGTGTGACTTGTTTGATGTTTCCCGCGCGACGCTGTTTCGATGGGAGCGGGAAGGCCTCATCACGGGACCTCCGAGGGACTGGCGGAACTGGCGGCTTTATACCTCGGAAAACGTGGAGGAGATCAAACGCTTGATCCAGAGCCGTAAAGGGCAAGTTTAGCTCGAGGAGCACCGCATGCTTCCAGACCTCAAACAATTGCTCGCGTTCGACTTCGGCGACCTGATGGCCGGCAAGAAACAGCTCCTCGGCCTGGATATCGGGTCCAGCGCGGTCAAGGCGATTCAGATCAAAGAGACGAAAGGGCGCTACGTGCTGGAGAAGTTCGGCATCAAGCCCCTGGAGCCCGAGGTGATCGTGGACGGATCGGTCATGGACGAGGGCCGGGTGATCGGTGCCATCAAGGAATTGATCGATGAAAACGGCATCAAGCTCAAGAAGGTCGCCATTTCCATCTCGGGCCACTCGGTCATCGTGAAGAAGATCAGCCTTCCGCCCATGCCCGACGACGAGCTGGAGGGGCAGGTCAAGCTGGCCGCCGAGCAATACATTCCCTTCGACATCAACGAAGTGAACTTCGACTTTCATATTTTGAACCCCACCGACCAGGCCGAGGATGGAGAGCCCCAAATGTCCGTGCTGCTCGTGGCCGCCAAGAAGGACAAGGTCAACGAGCTGAGCGAGCTCGTGAAGGGCGCCGGCCTGATCCCCGTCGTGATGGACGTCGACGCGTTCGCGATCGAGAACATGTATTCCATCAACTACTCGGATTCCGGCGAAGAGACGATCGCGCTGGTCAACATCGGAGCCAGCGTGATGAACGTGAATATCGTGAAGGGCGGCACCTCCGTGTTCACCCGGGACATCCCGATCGGCGGAAACCGCTACACGGAAGCGATCCAACGTGAGCTCGGCATGACATACGACGAAGCCGAAGCGACCAAAAAAGGCCGGAACGAATCGAGTGCCGACGCGGATACGGTGGCCAGCGTGATCGAGGGCGTCAACGCGGAGGTCTCGTCCGAGATCGCGCGGACCATCGACTATTTCAGGACGACGGGATCGGAGGGCGATATCGGACGCATGCTGCTCTGCGGCGGAAGCTCCAAGATCAGTGGATTGGCTCAACTGTTGAGCGACCGAATGGGGACGCCGACCGAGGTGGCCAACCCCTTCAACCAGGTCGATACCGGACACGCCGATGTCGATCCGGACACCCTCTCCGACATGGCCGCCGAGGCTGCCGTCGGAGTCGGGCTGGCGCTCAGAACGGTCAACGATCGATGATTCGCATCAACCTACTCCAGGCGAGCCGCGCCCGCAAGGTCGGGGGGCAGTGGGATGTCCATGCCGAGGTCGCCGCCGCATCGGTCCTGGTGGTGTTCGTCCTCGGTGGCTGCTTCTACTACTCGGGCGCGCTGGAGGACGAGATCCAGCTGAAGACCATTGAAAAACAGCAAAAGCGGAACCAGATCAACGCCCTGAAGAGCAAGCTGCAGAAGGTCGAGGATTTCGAGAAGAAGAAGAAGCTGCTGGAGGACAAGAACAAGATCATCGAGCAGTTGGAGAAGCGGCGAGGGGGGCCCGTCCAGGTCCTGGACGAGATCAGCCAAGGGCTCGACCCCCTGAAGTTGTGGCTGACGCGACTGTCGGTCAAGGGCAAGAAGGTGACGTTGCAGGGGCAGGCGTTGGAAAATGACGACGTCGTCGGGTTCGTGAACAACCTGCGTCGGGGCGATGTGTTCGAAGACATCAACCTCGGGGAGATACGAGCCAAGCTCGATCACAAGGTCAAGATTTTCGAGTTCACGCTGAACCTGAAGGTCAAGGGGTAAGATGGACCTGACGAAGATCAATCTCGACGTGCTCCGAACCATCCCGATGGCCCAGAAGGCCGGCGCGCTGGTCATCGCGCTCGGTTTCATCGGCGTCTTCTTTCACTTCTACGTGTTCGAGCCGAAGGACGCCTTGATCGCGCAGCTCGACTCGGAGCTCAGGAAGCTGGACAAGTCCGTACAGACGCTCACGATCAAGGTCAAGCACCTGGATGAGCTGGAGGCCGCGAACAAGCAGCTCGAGATCGAGTTGGCCAAGAAACGGGATCGCCTTCCGCCCCGCGAAGAGGCGGTGATGCTGCTCAAGCAGGTGACCGACCTCGGCGTGAGACTCGGCCTGGACGTGAAGCTGTGGAAGCCGGGGAAGCAGGCGATGGACGGCACCAAGCTCTTCGTCAAGATGCCCGTCAGCGTCGAAGTGGTGGGCGGGTATCACACCGTCGCCTTGTTTTTCGATCGGGTGTCCAAATTACCCCGCACGATCAACGTCTCGGATCTCAAGATGGGGGCGCCGAAGTTCGAAGAGGGTCGTGCCGTCATCCAGACCGTGTTTGACCTGACGGCCTATGCGGCTCCGTAGAGGGGACATGCCGAACACGCAAACGAGGCGTCCAGGAAGCCAGGGTCGGAGGAAAGTGTCGCGGTACGCTATGTGTCGATTGAAAACGCTCATCACGGTTGCGGGGGCCATGATGGTCGCGTTGGGCGCCACCTGGGGAAGCGATGCGGGGGCGGAGCCCGGACCGCCGATCGTCGTGGCTCAGGCTGCGCCGGACGACGGCAACGCTGAAGCCGGCGAGGAAGCCCAAGACGCGCCGGCGGGCGGGCCAGCGGCAGCCCGTGAGTATGCCTATGACCCGTCGGGTCGCCGCGATCCCTTCATCCCGCTCGTGCAACGCACCGGCGGAAAGGAGAAATCCGATCGTGCCCTGCCACCGCTGCAACGGGTGGGTCTGACCGAGATCAATCTGATCGGGATCATTTGGGGCGGATTCGGATACACGGCCATGGTGCAGACGCCGGATGGAAAGGGCTACGCCGTGCGACGGGGCACGCGGATCGGCCCCAACAACGGCATCGTCTCCAAAGTGACGCAAAACGGCATCTTCGTGACGGAGCGCTACACGGACATTTACGGGAAGGATCAGGAACGCGAGTACGTCAAGCTCCTGCATCCGAGTGAGGAATCAGAATGAAGCTGAGAGCTTTCCTCTACCAGACAGTTGTGCTGGCGATCATCGCGGCGCCGCTTTCTCTCGCCCTGCCGCCGAACCAGGCGCGGGCGGAGGCGGGTAAGCCCGGGGAACATCCCGCGGACCGAGCCACGGTGATGACCAAGGTCGAGGTGCAGCGGGATGGCGAGACGGCGGTCGTCACGATTTTCGGCGACGGGCTGTTGCAGTATGACGCCAAGCTCATCGGCCAGGGTCGGCTGGTCGTGGACTTCCCTGATCTGTCGTCCGCGTTGAGGCGAAAGGTGCTTCCGGTCGACCATGCCCTGCTCAAGCGTATTCGCATCGGCCACCATGTGGATCGGCTTCGCCTCGTCTTCGATCTGCCCCGCCCGATCGCCTATTCCGTGCAGCAGGGTGACGATCGCCTGAGCGTCCGGCTCCAGGCCGCCGCCCCGCCGTCGCCGGGGCCTGAGAGCGAGGGCGTGGGCGCCGGATTGAGCGCGCAGCCCAAGCAAGCCGAGCCGCCGAAACGAAAAATGGTGCGAAAGGCGGCGCGAAGCGCCGCGTCCAACGCCGCCCCCTCCAAGGTCGCCTTGCGCCCAGCGTCGATGCCGCGGGTGAGCACCGTCACGCAGCCCAGCCCTCGGCTGGCGCAGATGGGCGGCGGGCAGACCGCCTTCAATCCCGCCGCGGGACAGAGAGCCTACAAGGGCCGCCGGATCTCGCTCGATTTCCAGGGTGCGGATATCAGCAACGTGTTGCGGCTGATTGCGGAGGTCAGCGGGTTCAACATCGTGATCGGCGAGGGCGTCAAGGCCAAGGTCACGATGAAGCTGGTGAACATTCCCTGGGACCAGGCTCTCGACATGCTGCTCAAGATGAACAACCTGGGGATGGTGCGCGAGGGCAATATCATCTGGATCGATACGCTCGCCAACATTGCCAAGCAGCAAGAAGCCGAAGCGAGGGCCCAGGAATCGAAGATCAAGGCCGAGAACTTGCTGACGAAGGTCATTTACGTGCAGAACGTCAAGGCCAACGACATCCTGGTGACGCTGAAACAGCATCTCAGCCCCCGCGGCCAGCTTCAGGTCAACAAGGGGAGCAACGCCCTGGTGTTGCAGGAAACAGAATCAAAAGTTGCAGAGTTTATGCAGTTGGTGAAGAAGCTCGACATCGTCAGCCCCCAGGTGCAGATCGAGGCCCGCATCGTGCAGGCCGATACCAACTACTCTCGATCCTTGGGCGTGCAATGGGGCCTGCGGCATAGCGATTTCAACACCGACGGCAGCTTCCAGGTCGTCGGGAACCTCAACGGCCCGTTCTCGGAGCCGAACGTCGAGGGATCGGATGGGAAGTTCTCGCGGACCTTCCTGGTCAATCTCCCGGCGGCCGTGACCGGCCTGGGCAGCGTACCCGGTATCGGATTCAACATGGGCCGCCTGGGGGCGGGGTTCGACATCGATTTGCGTCTATCGGCCGGCGAGCTGCTGGGCTTGACGAAAGTCATTGCGGCTCCGCGGATCACGACGCTCGACAACCAGGAGGCCAAGATCGAGCAGGGCGAGGCGATCCCGTTCCAGACCACGTCGCTGCAGGGCACCCAGACCACCTTCGTGGACGCCAACCTCACGCTCCAGGTGACGCCGCAGATCACCTCGAGGGACCCCAACGATGACGCGAAAAACATCCTCCTGAAGGTCAAGGCGACCCGAAACGCGGTCGGGGCGCGCAGCAACCCGGCCGGGCCCAGCATCGACAAGCGCGAGGCGACGACCCAGGTCATGGTCAAGAACGGCGAGACGGTCGTGATTGGCGGGATCTTCGTCGACACCCAGGACAACAACGTCCAGGGCGTCCCCTATCTGTCCCGGATTCCCGTCCTGGGCTGGTTGTTCAAGAACAAGACGGAAACCGTCTCGAAGCAGGAGCTGCTGATCTTCCTGACCCCGACCATTGTAACTTGAGGCGAAACCGGTCTAAAATCCCGCCATGTTGCGCTACCTCAATGGCGGGGAGTCCCACGGCAAGTGCCTCATTGCCGTCCTGGAGGGAGCGCCGGCGGGCCTCCCTCTCACCCACGACATCATCAACAACGATCTGGCCCGGCGGCAGCGCGGCTACGGCCGGGGCGGCCGCATGCGTGTCGAGCAGGACCAGGTGGAGTTCCTGAGCGGCGTCCGCAAGGGGCGGACCCTGGGCACGCCCATCGGCCTGCGTGTGGCCAACAAGGACTGGGAGAACTGGAAGGACGTGATGGCCAGTGAGCCCGGCCCCGTTCCGCCCGGAAAGATCGTCACACGGCCGCGGCCGGGCCATGCGGATCTGGTGGGGGCCATCAAGTACGGGCACCGCGACGTGCGCAATGTCCTGGAGAAGGCCAGTGCGCGGGAGACGGCCATCCGTGTCGCGATTGGCGCCGTCGCGAAGGCCCTGCTCGCCGAGTTCGGGATGCGGGTGGTCAGCTACACGACCGAGATTGGCGGGATCGTCGCGCAGCGGGTGGAGGATCCGCTCGAGGCCTTCGAGCGCGCCGAGGCGTCGGACGTGCGCTGTGCGGACGAGGAGGCGGGCGCACGCATGATCGAGCAGATTCGAGCCGCCAAGCACCGCGGGGATACTCTCGGCGGGGTATTCGAGGTGGTGGTCACGAATCCGCCCATCGGGTTGGGAACCTATGCCCAATGGGACCGGCGACTGGGCGCCCGGCTCGCGATGGCCGCCATGAGCATCCAGGCGATGAAGGGGGTGGAAATCGGCATGGGGTTCGAGGCTGCGAGACGGTTCGGCTCCGAGGTGCATGATGACATCTACTATGACCGGGGCCTTCCCGGCTTCGTGCGAAAGAGCAACAACGCCGGGGGCCTGGAGGGCGGCATCACCAATGGCAACCCTATCGTCCTGCGCGTGGCCATGAAGCCGATTTCGACGCTGTACAGCCCGAAGAAGAGCGTGGACATCGAGAGCAAGGAGCCGTTCGACGCGACGGTGGAGCGGTCGGACATCTGCACGGTCCCTGCGGCCGGCGTCGTCGGTGAGGCCGTGATCGCCTTCGAGATGGCCAATGCGATGGTGGAAAAGTTCGGCGGCGACACCCTCGAGGAGATGACGCGCAATTTCGAGGCGTACCAGGCCTACGTGAAAGCCTTTTAGTTCTCGCGGGCTTGTGGTAGCATCCCCCTCCTGATCTTCCTTCGTCCCCCGTCCTCATTCGAGATGGATCACACGATGATGCGGCCCGTAGGTCAGGGGAGACGCGCGCCACGATGATGGTAGGTCGCAACGCCAGAGACGCCGGCCAGGAGATCGTCAAGGTCTCCCTGGGGGCGCGGAGCTATGAGATCCGCATCGGTCCCGGGTGTCTCGGTGACGTCGGCCCGGCGCTGGCGGGGCTCGGCTTCACCGGCAAGGCTGCGGTCGTGACCGATCGATCGGTTGCCAGGCACTACGCCGCTCCCGTCATGCGTTCGCTCAAACGCGCCGGCTTCGCGGCGGAGCAGATCATCCTCCCCAGCGGGGAGCGGACGAAGACGCTCCGGTCGGTGGGAGTCATCCTGGATCGCCTGGTTCACGCTCGATTCGAGCGCCGGTCCGTGGTCGTGGCCCTTGGCGGAGGGGTGGTGGGGGACATCGCCGGATTCGCGGCGTCCGTCTACGTGAGGGGCATCCCCTACATCCAGGTGCCGACGACGCTGGTGTCGCAGGTCGACTCCAGCGTGGGTGGAAAAACCGGCGTGAACCACCCGGCGGGAAAGAATCTGATCGGCGCGTTCCACCAGCCGCAGCTGGTCCTCATCGACCCCGAGACCTTGCGGACCTTGCCCCGCCGCGAGTGGATCGCGGGCTTGGCCGAGGTCATCAAGTACGGCGTGATCGCGGACGAGGATTTTTTCGGCTATCTGGAGACGCACATGGACCGGATCGTCGAGATGGTGCGGGAGCCGGTCATGCGGGTCATCGCGCGGTCCTGCGAGATCAAGGCCGAGGTCGTGTCAAAGGACGAACGGGAAACGGGGCTGCGCCGGATCCTCAATTACGGGCATACCGTCGGCCATGCGCTGGAAGCGCTGGGACGCTATCGGTCGCTGATCCACGGGGAGGCGGTCGCCATCGGGATGATCCAGGAAGCCGATCTCGCCCGGTCCATGGGGTTGTGTGATCCGGCCGTGGTGCGTCGGCAGCGGGACCTCGTGCGGCGGGCCCACCTCTCCGACACCCTGCCCCGCGCGTCCTGCACGGCGCTCTGGCGGGCCATGCAGCTGGACAAGAAGGTCCTGCAGGGCCAGGTCCACTGCGTCTTGCCCGAGCGCATCGGCCGCGTCGTGGTGAGGACCGTGGGGGAGCGTCCATTCAAGGCATGGTGCAAGACGGCGATGCGCGGGTAAGGGGCGAACCACACGTGTCCACTCGAAGACGTCCGTCGGCAGAGCAGCTCGAACGAGCCTTGCGCGAGAAGACCCGCGAGGCGGAGATTCTGCACCGGATCAGCGACTCGGTTACGAACACGCTGGACCTGGAGGCCGTGCTGGCCCACATCGTCGAGGTCGTGGTCGAGGTGACGAAGGCGGACTCCTGCCTGTTGTATCTGCTGTCCGACGGCCGGGACGAGTTGATTCTGCGCGCCTCGAAGAATCCGCACCCGAAGCTCATCGGCAGGATCACGCTGGGGATGGGGGAGGGGATCACGGGCTGGGTCGCTCGAAACCAGCAGCGCGTGTTCATTCCCAGCAACGCCAGCGACGATCCGCGCTTCAAGTTCTTCCACAACCTTCCGGAGGACCGCTATCAGGCCTTCGTGTCCGTCCCGATCATGGCCAAAAAAGAGCTCGTGGGGGTCATCAACGTCCAGCACAAGCGGGCCAGGCGGTATCAGCCGGATGAGCTGGCCTTGCTGTCCACCATCGCGAACCAGGTCGGCGGAGCCATCGAGAACGCGAGGCTCTATGCCGCGATGACGCGGAAGGCCCGTCAGGTGGAGACGTTGTCCCGGGTGTCGGAAACGGTCGCCTCGAACCGGCTGATCGAAGACGTGTTGCAGCTGATCGTCACGATGACCGCCCAGATGATGGGGTCCAAGATTTGCTCCATCATGTTGCTGGACCAGGACGGCAAGGGCGAGCTGCGTATCGCGGCCACGCAGAGCTTGAGCGAGGACTATCGGCGCAAGCCGAATCTCCGGATCGGCCAGAGCATCAGCGGCCGCGCCGTGCAGGAGCGCAGGCCGATCATGGTCGGGGATGTCAGAACCGAGCCT
>JBFKNO010000115.1:0-8418 GCA_041629275.1 Nitrospiraceae bacterium | reverse complement strand
GATGCTGATAGGCAGCGAGCCGGCCTGTTCGAGGTCATCGTACACGTAGGTATAGGATAGATCGAGGTCCGTGTTGATCGTGGGGCGAGCTCCCACCTTCCCGAAGAAACGCCAAATACTGGCGGCCGACCCGTCCCGGAACCCGTCCTCCCGCTCCCTGGTAAAGTTTCCATAATAGTCCAGCTTGCCGAGTGGCCCACTGACATTCACATTGTACCGCTGGCGTCCGAAGCTGCCCCACGCGCCCTCCCCGGTCACTTGACGCTCCGCCGCCCCTCGTTTTGTGATGATGTTGATCACGCCGCCCAACGAATCCTTGCCGTAGATCGCGGACGGGCCGGGCAAAACCTCAATCCGTTCGATGGTCTGGAGAGGAATCAGATCGAAATTGACGGTGTTGAAATCCGGTTCGTTCACACGAACCCCGTCGACGAATACGCTCGTGTTGGGAACGGGCTGACCGTTGAAACCTCGAAGGTCGATCGTTTGCTGGAACGCATTCCCGACGTCGTCATACCAGACAATGCCGGTCACATCTTGGAGCGCTTCCTGGACGGTCTTTGCACCTGATTCTTTGATGTCCTCGGCGGTGATGACGGTGATTTTGCTCGGGACGGCGTAGATCTCCTGCTCGACACTGGGCAGCCGTGTGTCGGTCACCACGATCTCTTCGATTTCCAGCTCGCCCGCTTGTTTGTCTTCGTGTGCGGATAAAGATTCATCTGCGTGAGAACTGGCGCCGGGGAATAGACAGGCGCAGATGCACGAGAGCGCGACCAATGTATGCCGAGCATGAACACGCATTCCCCACCTCCCTTTGGCTCGAAGGGTTGAGTGAACTCGCCGGCAGTCGGGTTTCCTGACTCGCGGATCGTTGCTTCCCTGCGCCTTCCCAGCACGGACGGAAAGCGGGAGGCGGGAAGCGGTAGGCGATCGGAAAAAACTTCCGACCCGCCTACCGCCTCACGCCTTCCGCCTCACGTTCGCTGCCAGTGGCGTACCTGCAGGGTCACTCCCCGCTTACAGTGGCGGCACCGTGATGGCTTCGCACCATCTTCCCCGTCACGACCGGCTTCTCCGTTACGACTCACTCCTTGGTTAAGAAAAACTTCTCTTCCTGTTGTCGCGCCTGCAGCAACGATCTACCCTCTCCCCGCTCCCACCCTCACCTCACCCCTCTCCCTTCCGGGGAGGGAGAGGGAAGCCGTGTCTCCCGGCCGGGCAGCGTGACGCGCGGAAGGCCCGACGCGGGGTGGCGGTCGATCAGCACGGCGCATCCGTAGACCGCTTCGAGGGTATCCGGGCGGATGAGCTCGTCGGGCGTGCCGATCCGGAACGGCCTGCCCTCCTTCAGCAGCATCAGGCGATCGCAATACTGGCTCGCGAGGTTCAGGTCATGCGAGACGAGCACGACCGTCAACCCGCGCGTTTCATTCAAACGGCGGAGCGTGCGGCAGATCTCGATTTGATGGTTCAGGTCCAGGAAGGCGGTCGGCTCGTCCAGGAGCAGCACCCTCGGCTGCTGCGTCAAGGCCCGGGCGATGATCGCCCGCTGCCGTTCACCGCCCGAGACGTCTCCGATCGATCGATGCGCCAGGTGTGCAATGTCCAGATCTGCCATGGCCGCCTTCGCGAGACGCAGATCCTCCTCGGTCTCCCACCCCAGGGCGCCCAAGCTCCATCGCGCCTGATGGTGGGGAAAGCGCCCCATCAAGACCACCTCGGCGATGGTGAACGGAAACACCTGAAGCGTGTCCTGGGGCACGAGCGCGACGGCTCGCGCGACGGCATCCTGCCGCATCCCGCGCAGGTCTTGCCCGAACAGCTCGAGGCCGCCGGCAGCGGGTTGGAGGATCCGCCCAAGGACCTTCAGCAGGGAGGACTTGCCGGACCCGTTCGGGCCGATGATGCCGAACACCTCTCCTTCACGGATGTCACACGAGAGGTCGCGAAGGGCCCACACGAGGTCGCGAGTCGCGTCGGCGCGGTGCCCGCCGTAGCTGAAGCTGACCCCTCGCACGACGTAGGCGTGGGCCCCGTTTTGGAAACGCCGTTCCATCTACTGCGCGACTCCGCTTTTCCGGTTGACCAGCAGATAGATGAAAAAGGGTCCGCCGGCCAGGGCGGTGATGATGCCGACCGGGATCTCGCCCGGTGCCAAGAGCACGCGCGCGAGGGTGTCGGCCGCCACCAGGTACGTCCCGCCGACCAAGGCCGAGGCCGGCAGGAGCAGTCGATGATCTGGTCCGATCACCATCCGCACCGCGTGAGGGACCACCATGCCCACGAACCCGATCATGCCGCTCACGGACACGACGGCGCCCGTCAGCAACGCCGAACAGAAGAAGACGGTCTTCTTGACCCGCTCGGCGTCGACGCCGAGCGACCGGGCAGGCTCATCACCCAAGGTCAGCACATTGAGCGGTCGGGCCTGCCGGAAGAGGAGAAACGCCCCTGCGGCGAGGTAGATCGCGAGCACGGCCAGGACCGGATAGTCGGGTGCGGTCAATGAGCCCATCAACCATTGCATCATGCCGAAGCTCCGCGTGGGCTCCATGATCGACGTGATGAACATGATCAGGGCGCTGAAGATGGCGTTCAGGATGACGCCCGCGAGGAGCAGGACGTGGACCGGCAGGCGGCCGTAGCTCATCGTGATGCGGTAGATCACGAAGATGGAGAGCAGCCCGCCCATCATCGCGAAGAGGGGCAGCGTGGAGATCGCCAGGATCGTGGTGCTCAGGCCGAGCAACGCGGCGACCGCCGCCCCCAGCGCCGCGCCGCTGGAGATGCCCAGGACGTAGGGGTCCGCCAGCGGGTTGCGGAGAAGCGCCTGCAACCCCACCCCGACTGCGGCCAGGCAGCTCCCGACCAAGTAGGCCAGAATGACCCGCGGCAGGCGGACCTGGAGCAGGATCGCGCTGGCCGCGCCGGCCGTCGGATCGTCCGTGTGCGACAGACTCCCCGAGAGGATGCGGGCGATCTCGGGGAACGTGAACGCTTCCGCGCCGAACCGGAGGGCGAGGGCACAGGCCAGGACACTGGCGCCCGCCAGGATCAGCAGGGTCGAGACCCATCGCGCCGGCGTGAGCACCGCTCGCATGGGCCAGACGAGCCCGCTGCCGGACAGGGCGGAACCCTGCTCCGGGATCGGTGTGGTGCCCACCAGGGGGCCCGTGTTGTGAGTGTGTCCCACGACGTGCGGTCTCACGGGGAGGACGACGCATTCAGGGCCAGGTCGGGATGGAGTATGCGGACGAGCAGCTCCAACCCATCCACGACCCGCGGCCCGGGACGGTTCAGGAGGTTGGCGTCGATATGGTAAAAGCGACCGTGCTTCACGGCAGACAGGCTGTCCCACCGATGCCAGCGCTGCTGCTCGCCGTCGGGTATGCCCTCCGCCTGTCCCACGGGGAAGAGGATCAGCTCAGGATCTTCCTTCAGCACGGCCTCCATGCTCAGCCTGGGGTAGGGAGCCTGTGCGTCGGCTGCGACATTCGTCCCGCCGGCCAGCTCGATCAGGTGATGAATGAAGCTCCCGGGCCCGACCGTGATCAGCGGGTCGGTGTTGAGCACGTACAGGAGGCGGGGCCGGGAGAGCGGGTCGGTCTGTCGCTTGAGATCGGCGACGCGGCGGCGCAGGTCCGTCGCGAGGCGGTCTCCCGCCCCGCTCAGCTTGAGCATGCGTCCGAGCGTCTGAATCTGCGCGAAGATATCCTCGACCGTCTTCGCCTGGACGATGAAGGTGGCGATCCTCAACTGCTCCAGTCGGGCGAGGAGGTCCGCGCGCAGGAACTCCACCGGGGCGACGATGAGATCGGGCTCAAGCGCCAGGATGGACTCGAGGTTGGGACGGATGTAGCCGACCTTGGGCTTGAGGGCGGCCTCGGGAGGAAAGTCACAGAAGGGCGTCACGCCGACGACACGGTCGCCGGCGCCGATCGCGTACAGCGTCTCCGTGAGGCTCGGGGCCAGCGAGACGATGCGGGTCGGGGCCTGGGCGAGGTAGATCTTGCGGCCGAGGGCGTCCACGAAGGTGCGCGGCGCGAGGTTCGCCATGAACGGCATCCCGGTCAGAATGCCCTGCTGACGGCGTGGTTTCGCCATGGCCTCACTCTCGCGCAGATCCGAAGCGGCCAACACGCACAGCAGCAGCCAGGCGATCGTGACCGGCAGGCGCATGGAGACCGTGCCGGCCCGCGCGTGTCGGTGGCGCCCGATCCTCAAATAAAAAATCCCCAGAGCCTGTGAGACCCTGAGGATTGCACCCGCTTCTTCACCCTCACCCATTCCCCAGCCCACGAGGGAATGAAGGTCATCGATCCGGGCAGGTCTTCTGGCTCGTGGGTTCCTAGCCTACTCCCTGCACCTTCCCGGCCCGGACGTGAGGCGTAAGGGGTGAGGCGTGAGGTGGTAGGAGAAAAAAGCTTCCTACGACCCCTGACGCCTGACTCCTAACTCCTAACTTCCCCGACCAGTGGTGTCCGCAGGTTTCGTCCCCACTCACAGCGGCGGGACCGCGAGGGACTTGCACCCTCTTCCCTGTGCTCCGGATACCGCTCCGATATGTCGCAAGCCGAGATTTATAGGTGACCGGTCCCGCGGTTGTCAAGACGCCAGGGTCCGGGGGCGCCGCCCGGCGGCCCTGCAGCGGCTCCAAGTTGCAGCACGAAAGTACGTGATTTGTCGCTTTCGGGGGGGATATTCGAGGGCATCGGAAGGCTCGTCGCCGGGAATCGCCGAGACTACGGGCACTTATTCGGGGCGGCGGAGGACGGCCGCACTGGCACCCCGATTGCTCATCAGGGAGTGACGAAAAATGCCCGTGGTCCGTCCGTTTCTCGCCGCGCCTGGCGAACCGAAGGCGGGGCCACCCTGGTCGAGGAGACATCGTGCGAAGAATTCTCATCAGTCTCATCCTGGTCGGCATCTTCCTCGAGATCTCCGGCCTCATCTTCTCGGGGTCCCACGACAAGCCGAACGATGCGATGGTCTCGCTGCTGGAGCGGCCGCAGCACCAAATACAGAATCTGAAGCACAACAGTTATTTCCTCCTTCTCGGGTTCGCCGCATCCCCCAACGTGGATCCCATCCAGATCGGCCTGAACATCTGGCTCGAATCGGAGCTGAACCCGACCCGCAGGCCGTTCGAATACGCGAAGGAATCACGCCGTGATCTTCGGGTCTCTCCCGAGGTCCTGGAGCAATTCCGCGGGCAGAGTGGCCCGGTGACGGTGCAGCAAGTCCGACAGGACGCGCTGACCGTGCGGCGGATGGTGACGCATGCGTCGATCCTCGCCGACCGGTACGAGCAATGGCTCAGCATGTCGTTCGAGGACCGGGGATACGGGCACGTCGGCGTGCCGCGATTCGCCGAGATGTTCCTGGCGCACCGGCTGTATCTGGGAGAAGGATTCGCGCGGGGCACGCCGCAGGGGTTGCGTCGCGTCGAGCAGGAGCTGACGATCTGGCGCGCAATCCTGGCGGAGGCCAGGACGCTGCCGGTGAAAACGATGGCTGCAGCCATCGTGAGCGAGGACGCGGAGCTGCTCTCCGACCTCCTGAGCCGGCCGCGAATCGACCGGTTCAGCGTCATCCGCGCGGGGCTGCTGGCCCAGCCGCTGACGCCAGAAGAGCGCTCCTTGCGCTGGCCCGTCCGGAACGAGTTCGTCACCGGCATGGACCGGCCCGAGCAGAGCCTTTCAACCGAGATCGTGCGGAAGCCCGGCGAGGCGGCCCGGCACGCGGCCTGGGTGGCCGTCGCGGCGCGCATGCAGGAGGACGCCTTCAGGAAGGTCCAGCGCCCCCTCATGGTCAGCCTGTTTGGATTCGATTTCTCCAATCAGCGGACGTTGAACATGTACGCCAAGTATTATCAGGCCGTCATCAACACCTCCGACATCAATTCCGGCCCCCTGCCGACGCTCAGCAGCATCGAGCGAGGCACCGGCCGGACCTTGACCGATACCCTGTTCAGCCCCGTCTCCGAGGAGCCGGGGTGGGATCTCTTCGCCGCCAAGGTCCTCGAGACCGATGCGCGGTTGCGGCTAGCGGGGCTGCAGTCGACGCTGCGGAAGGCGGGAACCGTCAGGAGCGTGCACGCGCGCATCGCCGCGCAGGGCACCGGCTACTATGATCCCTTCACCGGCCTGCCGCTGATCTGGAACGGGAAGCAGGGGACGGTGTACAGCGTCGGAGCCGACGGCCTCGACGACGGCGGCGATCCGACCTTTGACATCGTCGTGACCCTGCCGCCCGATATGCTCACGAAAACGTAAGCACTCCCCTCCCCGGTTCCGATCTCCCTCAGCCCCTTTAGTATGCAGCCTGATGCGGCACGGAGGCCCGAGGTTCAGGGCTCACCATCGCGTGGCCGCGTGTCCTCGACGAACTGCCCGAGACCGCGAACGATCCAGTACGGAAGCAAAAACGCAATCAGTGAGGTGAGAATGGGCGGGAGGTACATCCCCTGGTAGCGAGGCGGGAATCCCTGGTCGAGTACGAAGGCGAGGAGGATCACGACCCACGCCGTGCAGCAAGCGGCGCCGACATATTGCGCGATACGCTTGTACCTGTCTCGTGAAGTGTCGGTCACGGAACGGGACCCTGGTTGACCCTCGAATCCTCCGGAGGGCTCCCTCAATACGCTACGGGCCCGGCGCGGCCGAGTCAAGTTGTAACGATTTCCCGCCACCGTTCAGGACCTGATACGTCTGTCGCTGCGCCAGCTCATGGCGCCTCTTTCTCTCAAGCCCTTCGCTTCAGCGGCAAGAAGCATAGCCTTCCCCTTGCCTCGCTTGACAGTTGCGCCCGAGCCGCCTACCCTCCTTGTCCTGTCCCTATCATCGGATCTCTTTGGTTTTTCTAGACGGAGGACAAACTCATGGTGATCATCCGTTTGGTCCTGTCCAGCCTCCTCATCTGCGTTGCGCCCTACGCCACGGGGGCGGATGCCGAGCCGCTCCATGTCTGTGATGACGGCACAACGGTGCTGCTCACCGACGATGCGTCGCGCGGGTGCCCCTTCTATGAGCCGCGGGCCGACCTCATCACGGTCCCGACGGGCGCGACCTGGGCCGATGTGGAGTGGGCCGTGGCCGTGAAGATGGCGGAGCAGCCGTCCCCGGCGGTCCAGTGCCGGAAGGAAGTTCTGGCTGACGCCTGCGCGCTCTGGCTCGATCTGAACCTCAATACCAACGGTGGGCTGGACATGCGGACATCGGAAAACGCCAGGAAGTGGTTAGCTCTCTCGCGCATCGTCACGGCGACGAACATCTGCGACGAGTACCTGACGAAGGACGTGTACCCAAAGTTCTGAGAGGAAAAAGGAGGTGCGGGTGGTTCCGGAGCACTTGGTCACGTGCCGGGAACGAAGGGGATTTCTGCTGCGGACAGCCGCGGGCGACCAGGGTCGCTCGATCTGCTAGCCGTCCCCGCGTTTGCCGGGGTCCGTGGGCGCGTCGGCCGGTGGCTGCTTGCGGAGACCTTCGATGAGGCGGGGGAGCCGCTTCAATGATTCGGTCGGCATATAGAGAAACTCCACCCCGAACAATTGGCCCCTCACCCAACGGACCGCGGCGGAGTCTATCCGAAGCGGCAGCTCCGGCTCGGGGAAGCGCAGGCTCAGCTCCAGATAATCGCCAACCTTCGGGACCGCCTCGCTTTCGACCCTGCAGCCTTCCATTGACAGGTCCTGTGCCTGCCCCGATCCGGTGCCGGTAAGTCTTTCGGGTAAAGAGAATCTCCACGGGATGTCAAAGATCAACTCCGGTCCGCAGAATCTCCTGTATGAACTGATCCGCGCGGCTTATCCTGACCTCAAGCTCTTCCGGGGTGAGCACGATTGGAGCAAGAGGAAGACTCTGGCTCTGATCTCTCACACACCGCAAGACGCTGGCTATCCTTTCATAAAACCGCTCTGGTGTCTCGGCGATGATGAATAAATCGATGTCGCTGTGCTCTGTTGCCAGCCCGCGAGCCGCTGAGCCGAAAAGGATCACCCGTTTAGCGCCATACTTGTCTTTCAAGCGCTGACTTATCGCCTTCAGCCTGCCCTGCTCTATGACGACCGCACCGCTGCTTTCCATCAGTAGAATCTATCCTCGTTATCGCTGTGCTGGCCCTGGGGCTATCTACACTCCCCCACAACATAGCGACTTTCCTTCGTCGTGACAAGGCATCACGGATTCCGTTTGTCGCTGCGCCATCTCATGGTGGACGGCAAACGCGGTCGGGAGTCGTTTTATCCCTCGCTGGGGTTCCGCGTTCCCGCCAAAGAGGGGCGCGAGGGCCGCGCCTGGCGTCGCGAATCGCGGAGGTTCGGGCCCCGCACTTGGCGAGCAGACGGGGTCCGGCACGCGAAAAGGGGACTGGCTCCGCCGAGAAGGGGGACAGTCCCTGGACGGGACAGTCCCCAGG
>JBFKNO010000114.1:0-8438 GCA_041629275.1 Nitrospiraceae bacterium | reverse complement strand
CGCCGCCTGCAGCAGATGGAGGCGGAGGGGGTGGAATTCAAGACCGGCGTGCACGTCGGGGTGGATGTGGATGCGGAATCCCTGCGCCGCGAGTACGACGCCGTCTGTCTGACCACCGGCGCGGAGCAAGCGCGGGAGTTGCCCGTGCCCGGCCGGGAGCTCAAAGGCATTCACCCGGCGATGGAATACCTGACCCAGCAGAACAAGCGGAACGCCGGCGACCGGATCACGGATGAGCCCCTCACCGCAAAAGGCAAGAAGGTGGTCATCATCGGCGGCGGGGATACGGGATCGGACTGCCTGGGAACCGTCCACCGGCAGGGCTGTGTCGAGGTGCATCAGTTCGAGCTGCTGCCCGAGCCGCCGCCGACGCGAGCCGATGTCACGCCGTGGCCGCTCTGGCCGATGCAACTCCGCACCTCGCACGCGCACGAGGAGGGGTGCGATCGCCAGTGGAGCATCTCGACGACCGCCTTCACCGGCCGGAGCGGCCACGTGACGAAGCTGCATGCGCAGCGGGTGTCGTTTGACAACGGGAAGCTCAGACCCATGCCCGGCACGGACCTCGAGATGGACGTCGATCTGGTCCTCCTGGCCATGGGCTTCACCGGCCCCGTGAAGAACGATCTGCTCGACCATCTGGGCGTCAGCTATGATGTAAGAGGCAGCGTCGCGGTCGACGAGAACTTCATGACCAGCGTCGAGGGCGTCTTCGCCGGGGGCGACTGCAAGCGCGGCGCTTCGCTCATCGTCTGGGCCATCGCTGAAGGGCGAAAAGTGGCGGCTGGCGTCGAGCGGTATCTTCGGTCCGGGCGGTCCGCCAAGGCGGCCTGAAACAGATCGGCAAGGCTCCCGACCACTGCTGCATAGAGGCTTAGCCTCCTCTCAATCTCCCGGGAGGCGCAGCCTGGAGCATCCTCATCCGACCTTCCGACTCCGTCTCCTCACCCGCTGGGGCGGATCTCGTCGAATCCGCCCGCTCCGGCGTTTTGGGCTCTGAAGCATAAATCCTCTATACTGGCGACTGAACACGTAGGTTTCTGCGAACGCCAGCTCGGGGTCTCATGGGCGTGCGTGCGATCCAAGTTTGTCTCCTTGTCCTCATTCTGGTGGGGTTGCCACTCGCGGGTGTCCTGCTCGCCGGTCAGCCGGTCGTGCGGTATCTCGAGTTTCCACCGGTCACTCGCTATGTCGAACAGGCGCCATTCTCGTGGATTGCGTTCGCCGGCCTGTTCCTGTTCGTCGCGAGCATCGTCCTCCCGTTCGTTGCCATGGTGCTCGGTGCACCGCGTTCGGCACGGGTCTACCTCATGCGAGACGGCTCGTTTCCCTGGTGGGGCTGGCTGGGCGCCGGCATTGTCTTGGTGGCGTGGGGGCTGGCTTGGACGAGATTCCCGTGGCTTGCGGCGTTGCAACCGTTCACGTTCACCCCCATCTGGATCGGCTATATCGTCGTCGTGAACGCATTGACGTTCTCGCGCACCGGTCGGTGCTTGATGATCGATCGCGTGGGCTATTTTCTGGCCCTGTTCCCTCTCAGCGCGGTGTTCTGGTGGTTCTTCGAATATCTCAACCGGTTCGTTCAGAATTGGTACTACGTCGGCGTGAGCGAGTTCAGCCACGTCGAGTACTTCGTGCACGCCACGCTGCCCTTCTCGACCGTGTTGCCGGCCGTGCTGAGCACCGTCGAGTATCTGGAATCAATTCCTCGGCTTGACGATGCGTTTCGGGAACTCGTGGTGGTGGACGTCCCTCACCCCATGGCCATCGGCTGGCCGGTGTTCATTCTCTCCAGTCTGGGCCTTCTCGGCCTGGGCATTTGGCCTCAGTACCTGTTTCCACTTGTCTGGATCTCTCCCGTGTTGGTCATCACCTCGTTGCAGGCGGTGATGGGCGAAGAGACGATTTTCTCGCGCCTCCGGGACGGAGACTGGCGGCCGATTTGGATACCCGCCCTGGCCGGCCTCATCTGCGGCTTCTTCTGGGAGATGTGGAACTCGCATAGCCTGGCGCACTGGGAGTACGCCATCCCTCATGTGCATCGCTTCCAGATTTTTGAAATGCCGCTGCTCGGATACGCGGGGTATCTGCCATTCGGACTGGAATGCGTCGTGGTCGCGGGGTTGCTTGCAGGTGGACGTCTAGGAAGAGCTGGATCCCATTAGGGCTCCTCCGGACGGATCACCCATGGCACGCAGCCCAGCAATGGGGACCCGGCGGAACCTTGAACGGAGAGAGGAGATTCGAAGCACGTGTCTCCCTTTCATGCAAAGACCTCTTTCGACGTGGTGGTCGTCGGGAGCGGGCCGGCCGGTGCCATCGCAGCCTTTCATCTCGCTCGAGCTGGTCTTCGTGTCGGCATCTTCGAGAAAGAGTCGTTGCCGCGCTACAAGACATGTGGCGGCGGCATCGTGCAGCGTGCCATCCGCCTTTTGCCGGTGGATATCGGGCAATCAGTTGAAAAAGAATGCTATTCTGCCGAGTTGAACCTGCTTGCCTCTGGGCGGTCCTTCTGCACGAGTCGAGACCAGCCGGTCGTTTCCATGACAATGCGAGAGCATTTCGACTTTCTGTTGGCCTCGGCCGCACGGGACGCAGGGGCCGTCCTTCGCGACGCATGCGCGGTGCGGGATGTCACCCTCCGCGCGGATGGCGTTGAGCTCTCCACCACACAAGGGACGGTGCTGGCTCAATTCGTGATCGGGGCAGACGGGGCCACCAGCGTCATTGCGCGGAAAGGGGGGTGGCCACGTGCGGTGCGCGTCATGCCGGCGTTGGAATGCGAGGTGTTTGTCGACAACGAAGACTTTCGACGCTTCGATGGTTGCGCCAGGTTCGATTTTGACGTCGTCCAGTCCGGGTATGCATGGGTATTCCCCAAGCGAGACCACCTCTCCATCGGGGTGGGGGTGGTGCGCTCCTCTTGCGGCGGCTTGAGACTCAGGGAGGCCTTTGCTCGTTATGTGACCCAGCTCGGCCTTCGCAGGATCGAACGCATGGACCAGCATGGATTCTTGGTCCCGCTCGGTCCGCGCTCCCGCGCCCTCGTCAAGGAGCGGATTGTGCTGGTGGGAGATGCTGCGGGTCTTGCCGATCCCGTCACCGGGGAAGGTATTACGTTTGCCGTTCAGAGCGGTGAGCTGGCCGCCCGGTCCTTGGTAGATGGGAACTTGGACAAGGATCTTGTGCGCCGGCTCTTTGGCGAGGGGCTCGAGCAGGCGATTCTACCGGAACTGCGAGTGGGCCGTCTCCTGTCCAAGGTGTTGTATGGGAACGAGCATGTGAGGAGATGGCTGTTTCGACGTCACGGACAAATCCTCGCCGAAACCATGACCGATGTCATGATGGGCAAGAAGAGCTTGCAGGGTATCTTTCGAAGCCCGGCATCCTATCTCAAGGTTCTCCGGCTCGTGAGCGCCAACTGACGCCACGCAGCATCACGAATAGCCCCAATACGGAACCGTTCGAAACCGCGATTGGCTCAGAGCGAGAAGCCTTTCCGCCAGATGACCAGCCGCGAGCGCATGCCGCGGCGCCCTGGCCCTGTCCCGAGACGATGCATCAACGCACGCTGACGAAGCGGTCCTGCGCGAAGGCGCGGAGGCGGTCGATGTCCTCGCGGCGGGAGACGGAGAGGGGGATGGTCTGCCGGATCTCCTCCAGGAGCAGGGCCGTGTCGAGCGCGCGTCTCTGGTGCAGGGCGCGGTACAGGCCGCTGATCACCGCTTGCTCGATCTCCGCGCCGCTGAATCCCTCGGAAGCCTGGACGACCTCTCCCAGGCTGAACCGTTCGGGCTCCTGCTTTCGCAACCGCAAATGAATCGCCAGAATGGTCTCCCGTTCTGCCGCGTCGGGGAGGTCGACGAAAAAGATCTCGTCGAACCGCCCCTTCCGCATCAGCTCGGGCGGCAGGGCCGAGAGATCGTTCGCCGTCGCGACGACGAACACCTCTTCCTTTTTCTCCTGGAGCCACGTCAAGAATGCGCCGAACATCCGTAACCCCACGCCCCCGTCGGCGTCCCCTCCCGAGGCCGAGCTCAATCCTTTCTCGATCTCATCGAGCCAGAGCACCGAGGGCGCGATGTGTTCCGCCATCGAGATCGCGCGCCGAAAGTTCTTTTCGGTCTCACCGACGTACTTGTCGTAGAGCCGGCCCATGTCCAGCTTGAGGAGCGGCATCTTCCATTGCTTCGCCGTGACCTTGGCGGCCAGGGACTTGCCGCAGCCCTGTACGCCCACCAGGAGAATCCCTTTTGGCGGGCTGAGGTTGAGTGCGCGGGCCTCCTTGGTGAACCCGATCGCCGCGCGCTCGAGCCACCCTTTCAACCCCTGGAACCCGCCCAACTCGAATTGATTGTCCTCCAAGGGATAGTATTCGAGCAGTCCCCCCTCCCGGACGAGCTGGACCTTCCGCTGCATCACGGCCTGGATGGCCCTTGATGTCAACCCTCCATCCTCGATGATCGCATGCGAGACGGCCTGCCGCGCCTGGTTCAATGTGAGCCCCCTCAGCGCCCGGATCAGTTGGGCTTCCTCCTGATCCGAGAAGAAGAGGTCCCGGCGAAGCGACGTCGTCAGCGACCGGGTGACATTTTTCATGACCCTCGCCAGCTCCTCGGGACCGGGCAGGCAGAGCTCGTACCGCACCGCCTGCGCCTCGATCTCGGGGGGCAGGGTCACCGCGGCTCCCGTCAGGACGACGGCCGATCGCGTCCGGGCGAAGCGATTGGTGAGCTCCCGAAACTGCCGCGCGGCGGAGGCGTCCTCCAGATGGGGGGCAAAATCCTTGAGGAGGAAGATGGCTTCGACCGTGAGGCCCCTGAGATAGCCCAGGAGATCCTTGGGATTCGCCGTGACGCCGTGGCGACCGGATGGTTCGCTGGGATGTCGGGCGAGGCCCTGTGTCAGGGACCAGTGGAAGAACTGGAGGCGCGCTTGCGTCGCCACCGAAGCCAGCAGCTCCGTGACGCGCTCCTCCTCGACCGTTTCGATCACGATGACCGGATGAAACGAGAGGACCAGCGCCTTGATGTCGTGCACGCTCGTGGACAGCGTCATGGTGGTCGATGGCGTGGGACTACTTCGGCAGAATGTGCACCTCACCTTTGCCACGGGTGCCGATGCTCATCAGGTCGGTCTCGAGGCGGCGCGGGGTGCCGATGCGGCCCTCCGGATCGTAGATGAAGCCGAAGAGGCTCTTGCAATCCGCCCGCCCCGTGTATCGTTTAGCGGCCGCGGTCCAGAAATCCGTGATCTCGCTGGCTCCCATACCCCGCCGGGTCTTGGTCGACACGATCACGACGCCGACCGGATGCACGATCACGTCGACTTGCGTGGGGCTGCCGGTCCGAGAGAGCGACCATTCCTCCGGCACGACGTCGTCGAATTCCACGTGCAGCAACGCGCGCAACAGATCGCGGACGTCGAACTCATCCTCGACCTCGAAGGGCAGCCTCCCTTCGCTGCGCTCACGAAGTTGCCTCACGACGCCGTGGAACCTCGTGCAGATGGTCCGGATGCGGACCAGGGCATCGGCCAGATTTGCAGCACCCTGGCGCGGGCTGGCGGTCGACGGCGCCGGCTGTCGCTGGGCCTCCGCTGCCGCCGAGCCTTGACGTTGCGCCACGACCGCGGCTGCCGCGGCCGCCGCCTCGGGGGAGGGGCGGGGAGGAGACGCCGGCTTCGTGCCGGACGGTGCGGAGGACTGCGGCGCCGCGCCGCGGGGCGTCTTGATCTCCGGCTCGCCCGTCTTGATGGCGGGGGATGGGCGTCTCGCCGGGCGGGGCTTGCCGAGAAGCGTCGCCTCCTCTTCTTCGAGCGACAGGATGAGCTCTTGAAGGACGGTGATCGTGCGGGCGATGGCGGGGTGACTGGAGGCGTCGATCGTCAACCCGCCGTGTGTCTGAAATTCGCTCGACTTGTCTCCGAAGATCTCCCGAATGGTTTCGCGCAAGCCGAGCTCGACCTTGACCTTCAGTGCGTCGATGTAGGGCAGCCCCTCCTGCATCAGCTCCTGCACCTGCTCGATCCGCTCATCGAGCTTCGCCACGTGCTGGCGTATCTCGGTGACGGATGGAAACCGAGGCTGGGCCGGTTGAGAGGTCTGCGCTTTGCTCTTCGGCATGGGCATGTGGAGCTGGGTTAATCGACAGACACGGGTGCTGTTGCGGGCAGCCCGCGCGCCTCCCCCGGCCTCGCGGCCACTCAGGGGGCTCCCCTAATCAGGTAGCATAGGCCGGCCCGGGTGCAAAAAAGATTCGGTTTTTCAAAAGCCTGGTTGGGTGGGAGGTGACAACAACGATCTTGTCGGGGCGGTGTGCTAGTTGACCCTGAGGAACCGTCGACGATAAGGTGCCTTCATGCCCAACCCGAAGACCTGCGCGGCTCTGATCGTCCTGCTCGTGAGCCTGACTGTGGTGGCCTCACCCGGCATCGGGTTGGCTCAGAAGTCGCCGGAGGAGCCGCGCAGCATTCCGCCCGAGGAGTATCCGATCTACAACCTGGTCATCACGAGCAAGTTTCTGACCTCCCAGACGCAACTGGTGGTGATTCGCAACCTGACCGCCACCCGGCTCGGGCCATTCACCGACAAGCCTCCGAGCGAGGAGTTACTGGTCGCGAACGAGTTCTTTGGTCGACCCCTGGCTCCTGACCTGATCAGCGATTTCGTCAATAAAATGAGGGGTCCTTCCCGTCTCGAACGGGCCCTGACTCTCGGCGTGCCCTATCAGCTCATCCGGCAAGGGGAAGGGGAGAGTCGCCGGGCATCGCTGGTGCCGGTTCCGGCGCTACGCACCCAGGGGCCGCCAACGGAGGGTCCCCCCGTCGTCCTCGGTCTCCTGGAGCTGTCCCGCGTCGGGTTCAATCTGCGCGAGAACGAGGCCCTCGTCTACGTCGGCATCGATCGTCCTGATGGCACGGGAGCGGGCTTCTTGATCTGGCTGCATCGAGCGGGGCGGAGCTGGACCATCACCGACACCGAGGTGCTCTGGACCGCGGCCCCGGAGTAGAGCGGGTGGCATGATTATTCAAAGCTTTCCAGTACCGCCGTTGGGCTGTAACTGCTCGATCATCGGGGATCCCACCACCGGCCAGGCCGTCGTGGTCGACCCTGGCGGGGCGCACGAGCGCATCCTTCGCGCCGTCCAGGACCTCGGTCTCACCGTCGTCAGCGTGCTCCATACCCACGCTCACTTCGATCACTTTCTGGCATCGGGTGAAATGAAGAAGGCCACGGGCGCGACCCTCTGCGTGCACCGGGAGGACCGTTTTCTCTGGGAGGGACTGGCGATGCAATGCCAGGCCTTTGGGGTGCCTTACGTGCCGGTCCCCCCTCCGGATCACTGGCTCGAGGATGAGGAGAAGATTGCGGTCGGCGCGGTTGAGGGGCAGGCTCTCCACACGCCCGGGCACACGCCGGGATCCATGTGCTTTCATTTTCCGAAGGACCAGCTGCTGATCGCCGGCGATACGCTCTTCCGGAGCGGCATTGGACGGACGGACCTCTGGGGCGGGAGCTTTCGCGCCATCGAGGCGTCCATACGCGAGCGGTTGTACACGCTGGATGCGCGCACGCGCGTGATCACGGGACATGGGGAGGAGACGGAAATCGGTCAGGAACGGGAGTATAATCCTTTCGTCAGGGCGTGACCGTTCGCGCCCGCGAAGTCCGTGGCCAAGGTGACCGAGGCCGGGGGAGCCTCTCAGGCGTCAACCACGGCGGATCACAAGAGGAGGACAGTATGAGAGGGTTCGTGGCCAGAATCATCGCCGGGATCCTGATTGCCGGTCTTTGCCTCTCGACGTCTGAGGCCATGTCGCAATCCGAGAACGGTCAGGTTCAAATCGAGGACGTGGAGGTCAGGCTGACGGAGCACGGCCCGGTCGTGCTGCTCCACGCCGAGAGCAAGACCATCCCGATCTTCGTGGATCAGACCGTGGCGGGCTCGATCCATGGGGCCCTGACCGGGTTCAAATCGCGTCGCCCGCTGTCACACGACCTCATGCGGTCGATTCTCGAAGCCTTCGGAGGGAAGGTGACCAAGACGGAGATCACGCTCAAGGACGGCATCTACTATGGATCGCTGACCGTGACGGTCAAGGATGCCGAGAAAGTGTTCGACAGCCGATCGTCGGACTCGATCGCCCTGGCCATCCACTTCAAGGCGCCCATCTTTGTCGGTCGGGACCTGTTGGACTCCGCCGGCAAGAGCGACATCTTCAAGAAGGAGTCTCAGACCGAGACCCTCTAATCGGAGCGACCCTTCCGCAACAGGCGGAGCCCGCGGGTGACGAACGGCGGGCCCTTCGACAAGCCCCTCGACAAGCTTGGGGCATGCAACTCGGGCGCGGGGGCCACGCCTGTCCCGCTCAGCGCTTCGGTTCGACCGCACTAAGGCTCGCATCCGCTCTGCTGCGGAACTCGCGCCAACCCGAGG
>JBFKNO010000113.1:0-8462 GCA_041629275.1 Nitrospiraceae bacterium | reverse complement strand
CCACGCTCTTCACGGGCCTCTTCATTATCGGGTGGTTTCAGGCCAGGAGGACTCGCGGGACGCCCCACCACTGGTTGATGCTCGGGGGCATGGTCTCCATGCTGGCCTTCTTCGTCAGCTACTATCTGTTCCGTCAGCTCGGCGTCTTGGCCTTCGAGGGAAAAGAAGGCTTCGGCGGCTCACAGGCCCTCTACGACAACGTCTTCATCCCGCTCCTGACGTTTCATATCATTCTCGTCGTCATCGGATTGGTCATGGCCGTCTACATGATCGTGTTGGGGTTCCGAAATCAGACCTTCATCGATGGACGGCGCGTGCTGAAGGACCAGGTGCTCCGAACCAGCTGGAGAAAATCCTTGGCCATCATGGGCGTGCTCGCAGCCTTCGTGATCGTCTATCTTCTCTATCTGGCGGCAATCGATCGATTCGGCATCGGCAAGCTGGTGGTGTGGGCCTCGTTGCTGGTGCTGGTTGGCATCGTCTTCGTCGTGGAGATGGGCATCCAGCGTATCTGGCCGAATGGCGACCGACGGCATCGGGTCCTTGGCCGGTTCACCATGATCGTCTACTGTATCCTGTTCGTCACCGGGACCGTCACTTACACCATGCTGTATATCCTGTATCCCGGGAAGATCGGGTGAATGGATGCTCGTCTGCGGCTGCGGGAGGTGGATGCACACGGAGGGCGTGGACGAGTGTGCTAGCCGGCAGGGAGCTGATCGCTGGCTGGTTCGCTCGGAGTGCTGCGGATGCGGGTGGAAGGTCGGGCTCGTGGCCGCGGCCGGCGAGGCCCTCTCGTTCGTCGACCGCCTGGTCTGGTCCGATGATGCCCGGCACGTGCTCGACCGGATGCCGCCGTACCTTGCGACGCTGTACAAGACCGAGATCGACGAGTACGCCCGCGCGAAGCAACACAAAGTGGTGACCCGGGACTTGCTGAACGAGGCACGGCAAGGCGAGGCGGTCGCGTGGGATCCCGAGGCCGCGGAGCGGTTGCAGAACGTGCCGGCGCCCGTCCGGAGCATGGCCAAGATCGAGCTCGAGCGCACGGCCGCCGAGAAAGGGATGCCTCGGGTGACGATCGCCCTCATGGAAGAGGTCAAGGCGCGGTACTTCGGCTTCGCTTCGGGAAGTGAGCAGAAGACGTAATTAGGTAAGTCGGTAATTAGGTAATTGGCGATGTTCCCAATTACCCATTTACCCAATTACCCAATTACGGGATCAAGCTATGTTGCATCGATTAGCCCTCCGTATTATTCCGAGCCTGACCCTCGCTGTGACCGAGGCGGAGGTCCGCAAGAAGAAGCGGCTCGTGATGCTGGCTCCCGGCCTCGTGGCCTTTGCCATCTATCGGGTGGTCCAGTCGTTCCACCCGCTGACCGACGTGCTGGTCCTGCTGGCCCTGAGCGGGCTCATCGGCGCGGTCACGGCGGCCTGGTCCTATCGCGTCAGTCGCCGCGCCAGCCTCGCCGAGATCTGGACGCAGGACGGCCCGCGGCGCCTGGCCTGGTTGATCCTGTGGGTGGGGGTTGTCTACGGCGTGCAGTTGTCATTGCTGGTCCTGGCGCTTTGCCTCGTGGTGACCTATGACTTTCGCCTCCATCCCGCGGGACCCGCGATGATGGCCCTGATTATCTCGAGCACCTCGGTTGCGCGGGACGGGTTCGAGATCGGGCTGATCCGGCGCCTGCAGTACGACGGGAAGCCGGTGCTCACTTTTCCGGACGGGGCTGCGCTTTGGGGGATGTTTCGCGACCGGCCGGCGGAATTGCTCCGCTGGGGCGCGTCCGGCGTGGCGGCCTGCGTGCTGGGGGCCGCAACCGTTGCGGGGATGGGTGAGATGGGACGCAACTGGTCCGTGCAGCTCCTAGTCGTCACCCTCCTGGCCGGATCCCTGGCGGTGCCGGCCTATCTGGATGGGCAACGGCCGGGGCGGTGGCTGGCCGCCTGGTCCGACCTCCGCGCGCTGGAGTTGCTGCGGTTTTGGGCCTGGCCGGGCCTCTGGTTCGCCGCTACCTACTACCTCGTCCTGCTTGCCGCGGTCGTCTATCCGCTAGGTCTGAACCCCTCCGAGCCCCCCGTCTTCCTCACGGTGGCGGCTCTTGTGGGTGGGATGTTGAGTCTGTACAGTACCTATCTGGGGCGCCGGCGCAATCTGGAGGATCGAATCCTGAAGGTCGTGCCGGATTCGCTCCTGCGCTGCCCATTCGTCATGGGAATCCTATCAAAGGGCGCGCCATCAGAAGATCAGACGACGGTCGCCACCGCACCGCCGCCCGCCGTGGCGTTGGAGCGGGCTCGGCCCGAGGGATGAGCGGTATGCACGGACCCTTCGCGATGATGGGAAGGAAGGAGGCGCGCGTCGTCACGGCGGCCGTGCTGCTCCTCGCGGGAGGCCTCCTCCTCGGACTGGCGCTGTGGGGTGCCGGCGACGTGGGCGCAGAGACCGGCTCCGCGCCTTCGCTGACCACGGACATTTACTTCCAGAGCCAGGGCGAGCCCGTCGGGCCCTCGGCGCCCTCGGCCGAGCAGACGGTCTACGGCACGTATGGCTCGCTGGACAACCGCGTGCTGGTCTGGTTCGTCACCCAGCAGCACACGTACTTCGGCGGCTTCGTCCTGGCCTTGCCCATCTTCTGCCTGATCTTCGAGCTCATCGGTCTCAGCCTGCGTGACCGCGCCGCCGGCGCGAAGTACGACCGCATGGCCCGGGACTTTCTGAAGGTGTCCCTCCTGGCGTTTTCGCTCACGGCGGTCGCCGGCGCGGTGATGCTGGGCCTGTTCATGACCCTGTACCCCAGCTTCATGGCCTATATGGGGAGCACGTTCCGGGACATGATGCCGATCTACGCGCTCGTCTTCCTGGGCGAGTCGGTCTGCCTCGTCACGTATTATTACAGCTGGGACCGCCTCGTCGGGCAGGCGCGCAAATGGGGGCACGCGGCGCTGGGCGTCGTGACGAACGTGTTCGGCGCCGTCCTGCTGTTTCTGGCCAATGCCTGGGCGGCCTTCATGATGGCGCCGGCTGGCGTGGATGAGCAGGGGCGTTACCTCGGGAATGTCTGGCACCTGCTCAACAGCGCGCTGTGGAATCCGTTGAACGCCCATCGCTTCCTCGCCGACCTGATGCTCGGCGGGTCCGTCGTGATGGCCTACGCCTCGTACCGGTTTCTGACCGCCAAGAACCAAGAGGAGCGCGCCTATTACGACTGGGTCGGCTACGTCTTCCTGCTCGTGACCGTCTGCGCATTGCTCCCGATGCCCTTTGCCGGGTATTGGCTCATGAAGGCGGTCTATTCCTTCCGGCAGAGCATGGGCATGACCATGATGGGCGGCCTCCTGACGTGGCTCTTCGTCGTGCAGGCGGTGCTGGTCGGCACGTTGTTCCTCGGCGTCAACTACTATCTCTGGCAGGCCATGGGGCGGGTCCAGGGCGGGGAGCGGTACGAGGTCGTGTTCAAGGCCTTGGTGGTCGGGCTCGCGATCTGCCTGCTGGTCTGGCTAACGCCCCACACCATGGTCATGACGCCCACCGAGATCAAGGCGATGGGAGGCGCGCAGCACCCGGTCATCGGCAACTATGGGGTCATGTCGGCCAAGAACGGCGCGATCAACGTGATGATCTGCCTGACCGGCCTGAGCTTCATCCTGTACCGCCGGGCGAATCGGGTGATTCCCATCTCGCGGGAACGAGTCGGGAATGCCGCGCTGGCGGTCCTGTTCGGCGCAGGCATCGCCAACATCGTGTGGCTCGCCGTGTACGGGTTCTCTCTCCCCGCCAATGTGCGCGTGGGCCTGTCTTCTCCCCAGGCCCTCACGACCTTCACGGTCGTGGCGGGAGGCCTGTTGATCAACCGGGTCATGCTGGCCGGAGCGCCGGTGCGGGGGCCGGTCACCTGGGGGAAGATCTCCGTCCGGGGGATGGTGGCGCTCTTCGGCCTTGCCGCGGCGTTCACCTGGGTCATGGGGTTGATGGGGTACATCAGGTCCTCCGGCCGACTGTCCTGGCACATCAACGAGCTCATGCCCGACCTGTCGCCCTGGGCCTTTACGCCGTCGCTGGGATTCGCCTCGAAGATGGTCACCCTCAATATGGTCGTCTTCTGGTTGACTGCGCTGGTTCTGTTTTGGCTCGCGAGCCGGGAGCGGAACCCGACGCCGGTCCATGAGTCCGAGGCGGGCGCGCCCCAGCCGATCCTGCAGTCGGCGTCCCGGGAGGTGCAGGCGTCATGAGGATGGGAATCGGCAGGCGGGCTGTCTCATGGGTCTGCGCCGTCCTGCTGCCGCTCACGCTGGGTTTGGGTTGGACCGATTCGCGGTTGCACGCCGACGAGTTGGCGAAGGTCCTGGAGGATTTTCGGGCCAAGGATGAGAACGGGTTTCCAGCGCGATGGGAGGCGCAACGGAGCAAGACGCGGGCGCAGGAGAGCTACCGGATTGCAACGGAAGGGGATCGCGTGTTCTTGTCCGCGAAGGGAGCGGACCAGCGCGTGTACAAGCGAATCGCGTGGGATCCGAAACACTACCCCGTCGTCACCTGGCGGTGGCGGCTCAGATCGGCGCCACCGGACGGGACCGACCCGATCGCGGCCGTCTTCGTCTCCTTGGATACCGACCTGTTCGTGATTCCCGTCGCGACCAAATACGCGTGGAGCGGGCGCAGGCCCAAGGGCGCGACGACGGAGGGGGGCTTCTTCGGTGCATCGGAGGTGGTCATCCGCAGCGGCCCCCAACCCATTGGCGAGTGGGTCGAGGAGCGAGTGAACGCCTACGAGGACTTCAAGCGCCTGCACGACCATGAGCCCGCTCCGGAGGCCTGGGGCATCTCGCTCCTGGCGGGTCCCGGGGTGGAGATTGATTTCGGGGCCATCACGGCCCGCGCGGAGTAGCATGACCCAGGGAGTCGCCGTTCGTGGCCACTGACGTTCCGCATCCGTCACCCTCCGCGTTCAGCAAAGGCTTCGATCTGTGCTTCGGAGCCGTGGTCATGGGCACCGTCGGGTCGTTGATCGGCCTCCTCATGGGCCGTGACGCGCTGCCGGTCGCCGCCGCGCTGGGCACGCTGCTCGGCATGGTCGTCGGGCTCCTGGGCGGGCGCCGCTTTCTCATCAGCATTCTCGTCGGTACGGCGCTGGGCGGGGCGCTCGCCTGGATCGTCGCGGGGCCTGACAACATCTCGATTGGCGCGGGAGCCGGTGCGGCGATGGGGGGCTTTCTGGGTGTCCAGATCTCCATGCTGCTGGACATGAGGGCTGACCGCAAGCGGGAGCGGGCCTCCCAAGAGGCCGCGCACTCATCCGAGGGCGGGGCTCAGCCCAAGGAGATTGATTCGGAGCGGTCGGGCAAGCCCGGGCTGTAATCTAAGGTGGAGAATTATGGAGAATAAAGGCGCGTTGATCGCAGGAATCGTCTTCGTCTTCGGCTCGTTCATCATGATGATCGTGCTCCTGGTTTACGAGTCGTACAAGACCAAGCGACAGCAAGAGATGGTCGCCATCGTGCAGGCGACTCCCAAGGCGGCCCCGACCGTTGTCCGGCAGGATTTCTCCGTCTACAAGACCATCGTGGGCGATGAAGGGCGCGAGATGGTGCAGATCCCCGAGGGCCCCTTCACCATGGGGAGTGACGAGGGCGATCCGGACGAGGTGCCCGAGCACCAGGTCTACCTGAAGTCGTATTATATCGACACGAAAGAAGTCACCCAGCAAGAGTATGACCGGTTCTATCGCATGACCAAACGGGGCAAGCCGTTCATCCCCGTCTTCGAGGAGGACATCTCGAACCTGCAAGGCTTGAATCTGCCGGCGATCGGGATGTCGTGGAGTGATGCCTTCGCCTATTGCCGGTGGGCGGGCAAGCGATTGCCGACGGAAGCGGAGTGGGAGAAGGCGGCGCGCGGGGAGGGAAAGCGGAAATACCCGTGGGGGGAGACGTTCGAGCCCGGACACGCGAACCTCGACGGCCAGGACGACGGGTTCAAGTACCTCGCTCCCCCGGGCTCCTATGAGTCCGGACGAAGCCCTTACGGTGTGTACGACATGATCGGGAACGTCTCCGAATGGGTCGCGGACACCTATGAGAAAGACTACTACCGGGAGACGTCGTATCGCGACCCGAAAGGACCCGCGGACGGGGATCACAAGGTGATCCGTGGAGGGTCCTGGCGGGAGAGCCCGCATGGGGCGCGGATCACCAACCGGTTTCCGGCCAAGATGTGGCAGACCGACGCGACGATCGGCATCCGGTGCGCGAAGGACGTCAATTCAGAGGGGAACACGTAGCCTCGACCGAGCCGGACCCGGTCCAGTGTCACCTGAGCGGGAGCCGACATGTTAGAGACCAAATTCAAGGTTTTGTTTCTCCTGGCCATTCTGTTCTTCACCAGCCTGCCCTTGGTCGGGATTCTACGAGGAACTTCCTCGACACCCAAGGAAGACCTGGGTGGTGCCTCGGCAGGCCCCGGCGCGAGCCCGAAGGAGCCCGCGACGGCGACCTCGATCGACCAGCCGGTCAGTGAGGCCATGGTGTCGATTCCGGCGGGCCCGTTCATCCGAGGAGCCGACGTAGGCGGGTTCGATGAAAAGCCCCGCGCCACGGTCTACCTGAGCGCGTATGCGATCGATCGCCACGAGGTCACGTACCATCACTACATGGCGTATGTGGCGGCGACGAGCCACCGGAGTCCCGGGCCACCGGCCCGTTACGCCAAGAACCTGGGACGCATGCGCGGGGCCAACCAGCCGATCGTGTATGTGTCATGGGCGGACGCCCAACAGTATTGCGAGTGGAAGGGAAAACGCCTGCCGACCGAAGCGGAATGGGAAAAGGCCATGCGCGGCACCGATGGCCGGCTCTGGCCCTGGGGGAATACGGATCAGCCCGCTGCCGCGAACCTGGCGCGGGTGAGCGACGGCTTCGACGTGTCGGCCCCGGTTGGGTCGTTCGGGCTGGATGTGAGCCCCTTTGGGGTCGCGGACGGGGTCGGCAACGTGATGGAGTGGGTCGCCGATTGGTACGGCGAGTCCTATTACCGGACCGGACCCAAGCGTGACCCCCAGGGACCGGTCCATGGGACGTTCAAGGTCCTGCGCGGGGGCGGGTATACTAGCACGGGGTCGGACATCAGGATCACCAGTCGGAACAAAATGGTACCCGATTTCCGGGACGAAACCATCGGCTTTCGGTGCGCGATTTCGGGCGATCCTGAGGGGGCAAAAAAGGGGGGCAAAAACCTATAAAAGCTACAGAAAATCAAAGTAGTAGAGGATCAGGAAGACGGCCAAAATTATATTGACAACCATACCGGCCAAAACTATAATGTCGAACAATTTTGAATCCTTCCGCATCGATTTTGTCCCTTTTCGTCGGAAAAAAGCCGCAAGATCATTAACATACAGCCTGTGATGTGTCAACATCTTGTGGCGTCAAATTCATGACGCCGCGGTTCATATGAGGAGTGAGCATGGCGACTGCGGACAGTGAGCTCAAGATCAAAACGGGCAAGATGATTTTTTATGGCACCGTCGCGGTGGGTCTCTGGTTCTTCTACTGGTTTGCCGGAATTCAGTGCCCCTGTTAAGTACTAATACGTTGATCGACGCAACCGCCTGACCCACATTTTGATGATCGCCTCCCGATGAACATCGAAGGGGCGCAATGAAAAGGGAGTAGGTGACATGGGCTTCATGCTGAATCCAATGTTCTGGGTGTTCCTCCTCATTGCCGGGACCGTGCTCTTGATCGCGCTCGTCTACACCAAGAAACTCGATCTGCTGAACAACACCGTGGTGGCGGTCGCCATCTCGCTCGTGATCGCCCTGGCCTATTTTCACCTCGTGAATCACTATCTCATGGAAATGCAGGGCTTGGATTATTGGTACCTGTTCCGAGATTGACGGAGACATCTCACGACTTTATCCGGTAATAGCTTCTTGCGAGAAGAGACCGAATGAATAAGGAGGGAAGCCATGGGGGGTTTTGATAAGAAGAAGACAATGGCGATCGTGGCGCTCTGTGCCATGGTCGGCCTCCTCTTCCTGCCGATCGTGCTAGCGGTCCCGGCCTTGGCCGGCGGTGGGGGCGGCGGCTCATCCGGTGGCCCTCCCCCTGAGGTCGCCGCGGCGCAGGCAGCGGCGGCGGCGGCGGCGGCCGAATCTGGAGAGGGTAAGGAGACCGAGGTCAAGGTCGAAAAGGCGCGCGACGTCTACTACAAGACCGAAGGGGTCGTGGTGGGGGCTCCCGCGCCGAAGACCACCGACGGGCCCAAGGACTACCCGCGGTACAACTTCGAGAGCCGCGTGCTCCTCTGGTTTGCGAACCAGCAGCACCTCTATTATGGCAGCTTCGTGCTGGCCGTCCCGATCTTCTGCATGATCATCGAGTTCATGGGAGTGGTCACGAAGGATCGGGCCATGGGCAAAAAGTACGACCAGCTGGCCTATGACTTCGTCAAGATCAGCTTG
>JBFKNO010000112.1:0-8464 GCA_041629275.1 Nitrospiraceae bacterium | reverse complement strand
GTCGCACTTACTTCGCGAGGCGGAGAAGCAGGAGATCGTGATCACCCGGCACGGCAAACCGGCCGGGGTCCTGATTGGCTTCAAGTCCGAAGACGACTGGTTCGATTATCGCCTTGAGAACGACCCGCGGTTCCTTCAGCGTGTGGAAGATGCACGGGCAAGCTTGCGTGCGGGACGTGGCGTAAAGCTCGAGAAAGTGAAGTGACGATCGGCTTCCCCCTTCACCCTCCCCCCTCCTCCCAGGGGAGAGGGTTTCGAAACGGCGCCGCAGATTGGCACAGGCGGCCCAAAATGTGGGCACCGGGTCGGGGGGTTCGCCATGGACCGCCGCATCAGCGGTCCGCAAGTGACTGGAAACGCAGATATCAGCGGCGTTCAAAAGTGGGCGTGATCAGGCATGAATACTGCGGGCGGTGATGAGACGGGTCAGACTGTTCCTCGTCGTATCGATCATGACCACCATACGAATGCGGGGGGCCATGCGGACAGCCGTGCCTCGATGGAACGTGATCGCGCTTGGCTGCGCGGCGTTGCTTCTCTCTCTTCATCCGCTGTCGCCGGCGACGGTGGCCGCGGAGATCTACCAGTTCGTGGATCAGGACGGCACGATCCATTTGTCGAATGTCCCCACCGATCCACGCTTTCGCCGGGTCGACCCGGCGCGGCGCACCCTCCGAACCCGGAACGAGACGAAGGAGCTGGAGCGCCTGATCGGGTGGTACTCGAGGCGGCACCGGCTGGACCCGGCTCTCCTCCGCGCGGTGATCAAGGCCGAGTCGAATTTCGATCCGAGGGCCGTCTCCCGGGCTGGGGCGATCGGCCTCATGCAGCTCATGCCGGGCACGGCCGAATCGCTCAACGTCTACGATCCCTATAATCCCATGGAGAACATCAGCGGCGGGTCGCGTTACTTGCGGTACTTGCTGGATCGGTTCGACGGGAACCTTCACCTGGCCCTCGCGGCCTACAACGCCGGCGAGTCGCTGGTGCGGCGGTACCGGCAAGTGCCGCCGTTCGATGAGACCCGGCAGTACGTTCGCAAGGTCCTGCAATTCTATAGATCCTACCAATCCCGGTCCCTGTCGCCATCGGGACCGAGCCTCTCGTCTCGCGTTCCCATCCGCTGAGCGATCCCTCCCCATCCACCCGGCTCCCAAGGCCCCCCTGGGCGCCAACCAAAGGGCTTGTTCCTTGCGGCCTGCTGTGGGAATATTTGCGCTCTCGCGGCTGGTCTTCGGCGCGGAAGGAGGCAGTCTGCATGGTCGGTCGAATCGCCTGGTTGAGCTGTTGCCTGTTCCTCATCGGGGCCATGGTCGCTGCGAAGACGCCGGATCAGCGACGAGCGGACACGCTGCGCGCGTTGCCGGGCGTGTATTTCATCGTGGAAAGCGTGAGCCCGACGGCGGAGGCGGACGGCCTCACGACCGATCAGATCCGCCAGGACATCGAGTTTCAGCTCAGGCGGGCGGGCATTCACATCATGTCGGAAGCCGAATGGTCGCGCACGCCCGGGAGGCCGTTTCTCTATGTGCGCGTGAGCCTGGCCAAGAGCGGCCCGCGGTACGCCTACCACCTCGAAGTGCAAGTGCTGCAGCGGGTCAAGCTCGAGCGATATCTGGAGCTGGCCCCGGTTCATGTCCCCACATGGAGCGCGCCGGAAGAGATCGGCATCATCGATCTGGAGCAGCTTCATGACGTGCGGCGGTATCTCGCGGACCAGATGGCTCGGTTCATCAGCGCCTACCTGGCGGTCAACACGATCTGATGGGGGAAGGGAACGCGCGGTGCGCGTCAGGCTTGGCGGCGTGCCTTGACGGCGGCGACCACGAACCCGATGAGCCGCACCAGCCCATAGGGAATCGTGTAGGCGACGGGCGCGCCGATGACGACGAGCGCCGCCAGCATGGCTCCCTCCGGCGGAGTCTCGTCGACCGCGATCGTCACTGCCAGCAGGACCACCCAGATCCCGCAGACCAGATTGGCGAACATGAAGGCCATGCGCCGGAAGGCCTTGTGCGTGGCTGCGGCCAGGTCGTCCGGCGGGTCTTGGGGAGCGACCTTCTTTTTCCGACCCATGGCTTAGGCTTTCTTTCCCCGAGCACCGACGTGGCGCGGTCTGACAGCGCGGCAGCAAGACTATGCATGCACGAGCATGCGCGGGCAGCATGAGATGCTGCGGCTACAGCATGTGTTGATCTCTTGTAGCTGCGCCATCTCATGGCGCCTGCCGGAGGCCGTGTGAAACGCGGCGGCTACAGTCGTTACCGCGTCGAGGATTTGCCTAGAACCCAGTAGAGCGGCGCGCCGGCCAGGACGGTGACCAGGGCGTAGAGGGATTCCCAGGGTCGCTCGGCCAGGGTATAGGCGACGATGACGCCCGCAAAGGCCAGGTACAGAGCCGGGGGAAGCGGATACCACGGCACGCGGAACGGGCGCGGCAAGTGCGGCTCCGACCGGCGCAAGACCGGGACTGCCGCGACCGCAAGCGCGCTGAAGATCGTCAGGACGAACCCGGTGTAGACCACGAGCTGCTCGAACGTGCCCGTGAGGACAAGCACGGTCGCCCAGGCGCTCTGAAGCCAGATCGATGTGACCGGCGCGCCGCCTTTCGCCCCGGTCGCGGCGAAGATCGCCGGCAGGAGCCCGTCGCAGGCCATCGCGTAATACACACGCGGCCCCGCCCAGACCATGGCGCTGACCGCGCCGGCGATGGACAGGCACAGCATGCCCGCCACGAGGTGTGCGGCGGTCTCGCCAAACAACGCCTTCGCGGCCTTCTCCGCGACCGGCAGAATCGGCTCGGCGGCCAGGTCCTCTATCGGCAGCGCGTAGAGATACAGCAGATTCAGCAACACATAGACACCGCCCACGAACAAGGTCCCAATAATCATCGTGCGCGGAATGTTGCGCCCCGGGTTGCTGATCTCGCCGGCCAGGTATCCCGCGACGTTCCATCCCGAGTACGCATAGATCACGAAGATTAAAGAGACCACCATCGTGCCGATGGCGGGACTCGGCGTGCCACGCAGGGCGAGGTTGGCCCACTGGCCCTGTCCGACGGCCAGGGCCGCCAGGATCAGCAGGAAGACGGCTCCGACTTTTGCGATGGTCAAGGTGCGCTGGAGCAGCCCGCCCGGCCCGACGCCGGCCAGGTGCACCGCCGTCATCAGCCAGACGAGACCCAGGGCGAGCGACTTGCCCACGACGCCCGTCTCCGTGCCGATCGGAACGAGCTGGAGAAAATAGGAGGCGAAGCTGACGGCCGCCGCGGCGATCGCGGCGCTGAATCCCACCGTGAAGGAGACCCACCCGCTGAGGAAGCCGAGGAATGGGCCGTAGGCACGGCTCAGGTATACGTATTCGCCCCCTGCATGCGGCAGCGCGGCCCCGAGCTCGCTGTAGGAGATCGCGCCGGTGAGCGCGAGGAGGGCGCCGATGACCCACAGTGCGAGGATCGTCGCGGCGTCGCCGAGATCCCGGGCCATGAACCCCGTGCCGGTGAAGATGCCGCTGCCGATCACGCTGCTCACGAGGACACAGGCGGCGGTGAAGCCGCTGACGCGGCGGAAGACCTGGCCCTTTTCTTCAGTGTTCATCGGCTCCGTGGCCATCTTCCTTCGACGCTCGTGCCAGGGGAAATACAGCGGGATCGTCAGCGCTGGTGGGATGGGCTTGCCGTGAAGGTGGGCGTCCGTTCGGGCGCCGTGCGGGTGATTCCGGGTTCAGGGGCAGCGGGCCCGCGGACATCCTGGCGTTGGCCCCGGCGTGCCGTGAGCCGGACGGGAGATCCCGCATGCTCAGCGCTTTCGGGCAATGATGCTCGCGTAGGCAGCCTGCCCGTCGTCGACGAACTGGTACCGAAGGATCTCCAGGTCCCGGAAGTGCTCCAGCAGCTCGTTCGTCCGCAGCAGGTACTCTTCGCGGAAGCGGGGCCGATACTTGCGGTGCTCCAGCGTGTAGGTCTCGACGACCGCGACACCTCCGGGCTTCAGCGCCGCCGTGATCTGCGGAAAGAGGTCGCGCTGCAGGTAGTACGTGCACAGGACCACATCATAAGCGTTTGATTCCAGCCGGTGTTGTTGGAGGTCGACCACCCGCGTCGTAATGGATACGCCCCGCTCCGCTGCCAGTTTGCTTGCTTTCGCGAGACCTTTTTCCGAGATGTCCACACCGGTGACGTCGAATCCCTTCGTCGCGAGGTAGACACCGTTCCGGCCCTCTCCCATGGCGATATCGAGGGCCTTGCCCTTGGGCAGCAGGTCGAGATGCTCGACGAGGAACGATATGGGCTCTGTGCCGAAGATATACTTGTCGTCACTGTATTTGCTGTCCCATCGCTCCTTGTCCTGGGGCGCGGCGAGAACCGGACCAGCCGCGATGTCACCCAGAAGGCCCGTCAGGAACACCACTGATGCGAGCACCGCGAACCCCCTCCGCATGGTAATCGTTGTCATGGTGAGCCTCCGATGCTGAGCGAGAATCAATGGCCATTTCTAGCACAATCGATCGCGGCCGCGCCATGCGCGTCTCGCAGGCCGGTGAAATGGCTCGACCAGAAAGCGGCCCTGCTTCGCCAGGGCTGCAGGGCTGACCTTGACACGTTGCCAAAGTAGGCTAATCTACCCCCTGCCCCGGTGGGCGGGGGCGAGCCCCGGGCCTGTGCCGCGAGGGCAGCTTCGGATGACGGTGAGCCGTTCGGCGCAGAGAGCTGGCACGAGGGTCGACGAGCCTGGAACGGGGCCTGCCCGTTGGAGGGGGGAATGGACGGTAACAGCCGCGAGCCGATTGAACCCAAGTCCAGCGCCCTGCCCTACGTCGGGCTGGGCGTGGCCCTGGTCGTGCTGCTCGGCATGTTGGTTTTTTCCTACTGGGGCTTTCTCCAGTCGCTGAGCGTGTTCGAACAGGTCATTCACAAGGAAGAGGAGTTCGACCAGTACCTGCGGCTGTTCGCCGATCTCAAGGAAGCGGAGGACTGGCAGCGAGAGTACCTGCTCACAGGAGAGGCCCGATTCTTGGTCCCGTATCGGGTCGCCGTGGCTCGTGTCGGTGAGCGGCTTCTGAGCATGGAGGCGCTGTCTTCACAGGACCAGGGGGCAACGGCGCGATTCCGTGAGATGAAGACTCTGGCCACGAAGCGGCTCGAACTCCTCCAGCTCGTGCTCGACGCCCGTGACAAAAAGGGGGTGGACGCGGCCCTGGCCATCGTGCGCAGCGGCGTCGGCGCCGCCGTCAGGAGTCAAATCCGGCACCTCATGCTGCAGCTCGAGCTCGAGGACATGACGCTGCTCAAGGAACAGCACGACCACGCGCACGAGACCGCGTCCGTAACCGTCTTGGCCCTGACGGGGGCGATGGTCCTGTTCGTCGTGGTGTCGGTGGCGAGCATCCTGAGGATCAGGCGCGATCTGGACGCGCGGCGCCGCCTGGAGCGCCGGTTGCTGGAGGAGGCCAAGCTGGCGGAGATCGCGCGCCTGCTGGGGGACATCGGACACGACGTCAAGAACATGCTGATGCCCATCATCAGCGGGGCGGAGCTGCTCCACGAGGGCCTCGGAGAGCATTTCTCGAGCCTGCCTGAATCCGAGGCCGCGAAGGCCAAGGCCACGCGCGATCTCAGTCTCGACGTCCTGGAGATGACGCGGAACAGCAGCCGGCGAATTCAGGAGCGCGTGCGGGAGATCGCCGACGCCGTCAAGGGACGGACGGCGCCGCTGTCGTTCGCCCCCTGCGACCTGGCTCGGCTGGTGGACAGTGTTCTGGCAACCCTGGGCCGTTTTGCTCAGGAATGCGGGGTCTCGTTGCAGACGGTGGGGTTGGACAAGCTCCCCGCGATCCGCGCGGACGAGCGGAGGCTGTTCAACGCGCTGTACAACCTGGTCAACAATGCCATTCCCGAAGTGCCGGCCGGTGGATCGGTCACGGTACAGGGACAGGAGGACCCGGAAGCGCAGTCGGTGGTGCTGTCGGTCGTCGACACGGGTCGCGGCATGTCCCGCGAAGTCCGCGAGAGCCTGTTCGGGTATGGCGCGGTCAGCCGCAAATCCGGAGGGACGGGGCTGGGGACCAAGATCGTCAAAGACGTGGTCGAGGCACACGGCGGTACGATCACGGTCGACAGCCGCGAGGGCGTCGGCACGACCTTCACCCTCCGTCTCCCGATTGCGGGTCCCGGCTCTCGATCCGCCTAGCGCGCGTCTGGGTCATCCTGCCGCGGGAGCGGCGCGCTGACCACGGCCGCGCGCGGCCTTTTTCCCCGGCGCCGCGTCGATCGCTGAATACGCCGTTTTGATGGCTCGCGTCAGGACGCGGCTGGCCTCCTCGATCACCTCGGTCTCGAGGATCGCGGTGTCGTAGTCGCCGGCCTCGATCACGCCTTCCACGCGCCTCAGTGCATCCATCATCATGAGGCAATCTTCCTTGATCGTTTCGGCCCAGCCGCGGACCGCGCGGTGGCTCGCCTCCGACGCGAGCGCGTGGGTGTCTTGCACCGATTGCCGGGCGCGCTCCAGCGCTTCGAGGGCGAGCGCCCTCGCCCGTTGCTTCTTCTCGTTCGCAGCAGCGACCAGGCGTAGGGCCTCGGCTTCGATCTGCCTGCCACGCTCCGTGGCATCGGTGAAGTTGCGGAACAGGATAAGTTTCTTGCCCTCTCGGTCGCTCTCCTGCCTCATCTCTGCGAGAGACGCTTCCAAGGCCGCAAACTCGTCGGCGAGGAACCGCGGCACCCCTTCGGCCCGAGCCGCGAGCACGGCTCGTTCCGCCGAGGCGAGCCGATCACAGATACTGCTACTGCAACCAAGGCTGATGGCGAAGAGAGGCGCCAGACCCATGAGAAGCACCAATCTCATGATGACCTCCTCCTGCTCGGTCACACCGTTCGGCCCAGCTGCTCGATCGTTCTGACCTGTGTACGTGGTCAGCCTGTGCCGGAATCGCGGCCGTCGGGATTGGTGTCAGCGCTCGGTCACGGGGCGGCGACGTCCCATGACGGAGGGCAGGCAGAATTAGCCCTTGGGGCCTGGAGGCCCTCGGCGCCTCTGAGGGAGGGAGGAATATCCGTACCGACACCCGCGGGACGGCCTGCTCCACGTGAACGTTGAGCAAGACGGGTGCCACCTCCGAGAGGTCGGGTATCGGGATTCTGCCCGGCTGGTGCGTGGCCCATGGACGCCGCGAACCGCGTGAAATTGATGTCGAAACCGTCGTAGGGCGAGACACCCGCAAGGAGAGAGGGGGGATGTGGGGTCGGGGACAGACTGTGCCGGATGGGACAACCTGTGCCGATCCATAGAAAAAAGAAGGCCTTCCAAACGGGCGGGGCGTTGCGTCTGTGTTTCGACAGCGCTAGCTGGGCGGGGGCATCTGCAGGGCGGGGAGCTGCTGGTACTTGAAGCTCGAAAGAAATTGCCGCAGAACCGATTGCTCGAACCGCGCCGTATCCTCGGGGAGACAGGGCACGCGCAAGAGGAGATCCACATGGTCGGCGTCTTTGAGTTGGATCGTGACGCGGGGCTCCACTGAAGGGGAGTCCAGCCAGTGCCGGCCTTCGAGATCCTTCATGTACTGCTTGGCGTTCTCGAGGTAGGGGCCGCAATGCTCCCGTGCCGCGTCGAGCAGGATCTTCTCCGCGCCTTGCCAGTCATCGAAGGTCTTCAGCGGGATTCTGGTGACGTGCAGGACGTATTTCTTCGTGTACGTCTCATTGGTCACGGGTGTGGTGAGGAGCAGGCTGTTCGGGACCACCATCGCCCGCCCCGTGTATTGATGGGTGGTTTGTCCCGGGCCGATCTCCAGGACGGTCGTGGTCAACCAGTTGTGATCGACCACGTTTCCGCGAACGCTCCCGATCTCGATCCGATCACCGATTCCGTACGCGTTCGTGCTGACGCGGAGGATCGCCCCCGTCACGCAGGAGATGAGCTCCTTGGTCGCCAGCACGATCGCCAGGGCAATGGCGATGAGGGCGGCGGCAACCGATTGTAATTGTGGCGCCCAGATTAGCACGATGCCCAGGATGAAGACGGCCAGCAAGGTGTTCCGAGTCGTCCACACCCAGCGTCGCCTGGCCTCCGCGCTCAGCCGGCGATTGCGGAAGATGAGCCGGACGATCAGGATATTCAGCAGGACGACGACACTGACGAGGACGATTGTGAGCGGGAGGTTGTCGACGAGAACGGAGAAGGCCTGGGGGAGGCTGTCGAGCTTGATCATGGGTTGCCTATCGTTGTGCCAGGAAGTATTCGACGTGCGTCTGGGCGCCGGATGAGCATACGACAAAGCCGGCCATAAATCGAGCTTTAGCCGACTGAAAGAACGGCGTTTGTCGACGATGGTGGAATCGATACAGAATGCGGGATGGCGGTGTCAACCCTGGCGGGGGAGGGGCCGTTCCCTCGTGCTGACTGAACTCACTCGACCGCGGAGTCACCGGAGCGAAGCCGGTCGTGGGGGGGGGGGGGGGGGGGGG
>JBFKNO010000111.1:0-8476 GCA_041629275.1 Nitrospiraceae bacterium | reverse complement strand
GGGTGGGATTCACCGCACGGCGTTCTTGCGGTATCGGCCAATGAGGCGAACCAATCGCACAAAGCCGACACTAGCACCGCTTATATCAGACCACCCCCCCGCAGTCAAGAAATGCGCCGCAGGGCGCCGCGCGGGGACTGCGGGCTAAGGGGGACTGGCTCTGCCGTCTGCGGCGGTGCCTGTCCCCCTGCCCCGCGGCGGGTCCAGTCCCCCTGTCTTACGCCGGCTGGAGGTCCGCCAGGCGAATGGAAATCAGCTGGCTCACGCCGGGCTCCTCCATGGTCACGCCGAAGAGGGAATCGGCCACGGACATCGTGCGCTTGTTGTGGGTGATGACGATGAATTGCGCCCGACTCGCCAGCTCGCGCAGCACGTCGGCGAAGCGGCCGACGTTCTCCTCGTCCAGCGGCGCGTCGATCTCGTCCAGAATGCAGAACGGCGTGGGACGGATGAGAAAGCTCGCAAACAGCAGCGCCATCGCGGTCAGGCTCTTCTCGCCGCCCGAGAGCATCGTGATCGTCTTCAGGCGCTTGCCCGGCGGCTGGGCGACGATGTCCACTCCCGGCTCGCGCGCGGACGGCTGCTCCTCCTCGGTCGGCTGTGTCTCCGGCTCGACCAGGATCAGCTCCGCGCGGCCGCCCGGGAACAACCGGCTGAAGACCTCGCTGAACTTCTCCTGCAGCTCATTGAACGTCTCGACGAACATGCGCTGCGTGGTGCGGTTGATCCGCTGGATGATCTCCTGCAGCGATTTGATCGAATTCGACAAGTCCTCCTGCTGGGTGGTCAGGAACCGGTGGCGCTCCTCGAGCGCCTCGTGCTCCTCGATGGCGGCGAGGTTGATCGGGCCCATGCGCTCCAGCTTCCCGCGGAGCACCTGCAGCTCTTCCCGCAACGCCTGCGTGACGTCCTCCTCGGACCGGCCTTCCTCGGCCTCCAGGCCGCGCTCCTTTTCATGGGGCTCCTGCTGCAGCGCGTCCTCCAGCGGAAGCTGATAGGTGCCCGACAGCGTGCTCTCGACCGTCTGCAGTTGGGTGTTCAGCTCCGCCCGACGCACCTCGACGGCCAGCCTGGCTTCCCGGCTCGCGGCGAGTCGCTTGCGCAGCTCGCCAAGGAGCTCCTCGGTCTGACGGGCCTTCTGGTGCAGCTCAGTCTGCGTTTCCTGAGCCGAGACGTAGTCCGCACGAATCCGGTCGGCGCGTGCACCCAAGTCTCGGACGACCGCCTCGTTCCGCTCCTGCTCCGCCCGGCTCTGCTCCTTCGCTGCGGCCAGCTCGGCGATGTGGAGCTCGAGCGATTTGAGCCGGACGTCTCGTTCCCGCTGCTCGCCCAGGAGCCGGTTCAGCTCGAGATGGTCGTGCTCCAGCTTCGCTTTCACGGTACCGGCGCCGAGGCGGGCCTCGGTGAGCTGCTCCTGCACGACGAGGTGCTTTTCCTCGACGACGGAGATCGTCGCCGTCAGCTCCGCCAGGGCGGCCTCACGCACGGCCTTCTCCTGCCGGACCTGCTCCGCCTCGCGGCCCGCGGTGACGGTCTCGGCCTCGAGCCGCGCCCGTTCCTGCCCCGCCCGGTCCGCCTCGGCGTGAAGGTGGTCCAGCCGACGCGACAGCTCCTCGAGCCGCGCGTCCAATCCCTCGGCATCCTTGACCGCGGCCAGCACCCGCATCTCCGCCCCGCGAATCTCCTCTTCGCAAGCCTGCACGCCGGCACGCAGGGACTCCACGCGTCCGCGCAGGGCCCCCCGGCGCTCTTTGGCATGGTGCAGTGCGGCGAACAGGTCCTCGCACTGCGCGGCAAGCTCCTGCACCTCCTTGCGGCGCTGCAGCAGCCCGCCCGAGCCCTCGATCTGGCCGCCCGTCAGCACGCCGGAGGCGTCGAGCACCTCACCGGCGAGGGTCACGATCCTCAGGTCCTGCCCGGCCTCGTCTCGGCCCTGCTCCCACACCCGAAGGGCCACGTCCAGGGACTCGACCAGCAGGACATTGTCGAGCAGTCGGCGCAGGGCGCTCTCGGCCCCTCCCCGGGCGGGGACGACGTCCAGCGCCCATCCCAGCACACCGGCCCCGGTGGTCACCCAATCCCGCGTCCCACTCGACGACCGTGCCCAGCGCGGCTGCATCGGGATGAATGCGCCCCTGCCGAGGCGCTTCTCGTTCAACAGCTCGAGCGCCTTCCGGGCTCGCGAGGGGTCCTCGACCAGCCAGGCCCGGCCGCGCTCGCCCAGCACCGCGTCGACGGCCCGCTCCAAGCCGGGAGGCACAGTCAGCCACTCGGCCACGGCTTCGCGCACGCCCTCGCAGGCTCTGAGTGACGTGGACTCCTCCTCCCCGACCCGGCCATACCCCATCTCTTCTCGGATGACCCCTTCAAGCGCGCTGAGGCGCGACTCGGCGGCGGCCACGGCCCCCTGCAGGCGGGTCACGTCCTCTCCGGCCGCCTGCTCTTCCTGCTCCAGGCGCCGGCACTCCGCCTCGCGCTCGGCCAGGATCCGGCGCAGCTCCTGCGCTTGCCGTTCCCCTTCGCTCCGCGCGGCGCCGGCAACCCGTCTCAGCTCGGACGCCTGCTCGATGTCCCGCGCCACCCCCCCGCGCTCGACCTGTCCTTGCTCGGCTTCCTTCCGGAGCTCATCCTGCCTGGCCTGCATCTGGGCCATGTGACTCTCGAGGGCCGGGAGCCTGACGGCGCTCTCGAGCACCTCACGGCGCGCTTGATCCTCGGTCGTGGAGAGGCTGCTCCGACGCTCCTGAAGCGCCTCAGCGGCGGATTCCAATTCCGCCAGCTTGTGAGCCGCCTCCGCCGCCTCGGCCTCCATCCGCGCCATCCGCCCACGCACCTCGGCCAGCGTCTCCTCCGCACGATTCTTCTCCAGCTCCAGCCGCTGCAAGTCATCCGTGGACTGGGCGCGCTGCTCCTCGTACATCGCCGACCGGCTGCGCTCGACCTCCACGGCGGTCAGCGCCTGGTTCTGCTCCTGCTCCACGGCGGCCAATTCGTCTCTGATGCGGTCCAGCATTTCCTGGCCGGCAGTCATCCGCAGCCGTGTCTCTTCGATGCCGCTCGTCAAGGTCGACTCTTCGGCGGCCTCGGCCGATTCCCGGTCTTCCAGGGTTGCCAGCTCGGCGCCGACCTCGCCTTGCAGACGCAGGAGCCTGTGCGCGTCGCGGACGAGCAGGCGAACCTCCAGCGCCTTCGCCTCATTGTGATGGCGCTGATACGCGCGGGCCTGCCTCGCCTGGCGCTCGAGCGAGTTGAGCTGCCGCCGCACTTCGGTGACGACGTCGCGGACTCTCACGAGGTTCTGTTGCGTCGCATCGAGCTTGCGGAGGGCCTCCGCTTTTTGTTTCTTGTAGCGCACGATGCCGGCGGTCTCCTCGATCAGCTCGCGCCGTTCCTGCGGGGAGGCGTTCAGGATCTGATCGATACGGCCCTGCTCGATGACGGTATGACCCTTGATGCCCGCTCTCGTCTCCAGCAACACGGCGCGGATGTCCTTCAACCGGCACGGGACCTTGTTGATGAGGTATTCGCTCACCCCGTCGCGATACAGTCGGCGGGTGATCATGACCTCGCTGTATTCCTTGAGCGGATCCGGGAGCCCCTGGATGCCCGTGAGAGTTTCGTTTCCAACCCCGGCCAGGATCAAGGAGACCTCGGACATGCCCAGCGGCTTGCGGGACTCGGTCCCGTTGAAGATCACGTCCTCCATTCGCTCGCTGCGCAGGGTCTTGGTGCTCTGCTCGCCCAAGACCCACAGGATCGCATCGACGATGTTGCTCTTGCCGGTCCCGTTGGGTCCCACGACGGTGGTCACGCCTCTCGGGAACTCAATCTTGGCCTCGGCAAAGCTCTTGAACCCGGACATCTCCAGCAACTTCAAGTACATGCAGGCTCCTCAGCTCGCCCTCTCCACCCCTGCCATCGAGATCGCGCGAAGCGCGCGATAAGCGGGGCGAAGGACGGCCCTCGTGGAGGTTCAACTACCTGAGAAAATGGGTGTATCGCGTCGGTGGGCAAAATTGCGGCTTTTTATCACAGCGGATGGCAAAAATCAAAGAAAAATACCGGATGCGGGGTGCCCAAATCTTGACCCCACAAGCGATGGGGGTCGGCAGGGATTTCACTTGTCAAGTCAAATATGGGGGGGCGAGGCGATGAGGGTGAGACGGGCGGACCGCCCCTACCGGCGCGAGGACGGCTGCACGCTGACCAGCTCCCGCGGCAGCATGAACTCCACGTCCTCCTCGATCACGGTCAGCTCCTCCACGTCCGGGGACCCGAACTGCTTCAGGTAGTCGACCACCTCCGTCACCAAGACCTCGGGGGCGGAGGCCCCCGCCGTGATCCCGACCGCCTTCGCGTGCTTCACCCATTCGGGATCGATGTCGGCCGAGGAGTCGATCAGGTAGGAGGGGATCCCGCAATGCTCGCCCAGCTCGCGCAGGCGGTTGGAGTTGGAGCTGTTGGGGGAGCCGATGACCAGGATGACGTCGACCAGCGTGGAGAGCTCCTTCACGGCATTCTGGCGGTTCTGCGTCGCGTAGCAGATGTCTTCCTGATGCGGCCCCTTGATGCCGGGGAACCGCCGATTCAGCGCGCCCACGATGTCGCGACATTCGTCGACGCTGAGTGTCGTCTGCGTCACGTAGGACAGATGGTGGGTGTTCTCGACCTGCAGCTTCTCGACGTCACCGACCGAGGAGACCAGATGGAATTTGTCCGGCACCTGGCCCAGCGTGCCGATCACCTCGGGGTGCCCCGCGTGGCCGATCAGGATCAGCTCGTATCCCTGGTCGTGGTCCCGGTTCACCTCTTTGTGGACCTTGATGACCAGCGGGCAGGTGGCGTCGATGACTTTCAGGCCCCGACGAGTCGCATCATCCCAGACGGATTTCGCCACCCCGTGGGCGCTGAAGATGACGATCGAGCCGTCCGGAACCTCGCTCAGCTCCTCCACGAACACCGCGCCCTTCTGGCGCAGCGATTTCACCACGTGGCGGCTGTGCACGATCTCGTGCCGGACATAGATCGGCGCCCCGTAGGCCTTGAGCGACAGCTCGACGATCTCAATGGCGCGGTCCACGCCGGCGCAGAACCCACGCGGATTGGCCAGATATATCTTCATGGGATGCGATTCTCCGTCAGAGGCTGATTCTAAGGACCCTTGCACCCGATTCCGGATGTCAGCTAATCACGATACGTCACGCACCGCATGCTCGTCAACTCATTTTCCATCCTTCCGTCTCGCCTCACTCCTGCCGTCACCCGAGCCTGCCTGCCATGCCATTTCACTCGTGACCGGCCGCGAGCCGGTTCCCCATGCCAGAATGCCAGGGCGCCCGCCTTGAACCTGGACCGTCAATCGCGTAAAGGTGAAGGCGACATGACGGTGGCTCCCCTCCGAGGTCCCGATCGAGCTCATGCCGCCATCCAAGTGAGTAATCGACGCCGACAACCGTCGCGCCATCCCTCTTCCATCTTGGCGGTCCTCGCGCCCCGGCACCGCCATCCAGGCCCGGGAAACACGCCCTGGAACGGCTCAGTGACGCGCTGGCTCGTGTGTCTGTTGGCCGCCCTCACGCTCGTCCTGGTCACGTGCAGCCCCGGTCCGACGACGGTCGGCTCCGACATGGCGCGCATCGTTCCCGCGCCCTATCTCGATCTGACGACTCTCGCGGAGTACGAGGTCGTCAGGTCCTCGCAGTACCTCACCATGCGGGACGGCGTGAGGATCGCCATCGACGTGTATCTGCCGCCCGATCTCCCCCCGCAGGAACGGCTTCCCACGATGCTCCACCAAACCCGGTACTGGCGCTCCCTCGACTACCGGTGGCCATTCAGCGCCCTGAAGGACTCCGCTCCGCGCGGGGCGCTGGGCAAGCTGGCGAGGCACTTCCTCGTGAACGGGTACGCCTGGGTCGACGTGGACGCCCGCGGATCGGGCGCATCGTTCGGGAACCGGCCGCAGTCGCATGGCCCCGACGAGGTCCGCGACGGCGCGGAGATCGTCGATTGGATCATTCGCCAGCCATGGTCCAACGGCAAGGTGGGTGCGATAGGCATGTCGTACGACGGCAGCTCGGCCGAGTTCCTGCTGGTCAACCGGCACCCGGCGGTGAAGGCCGTGGCGCCGATGTTCTCGCTCTTCGACAGCTACGCGGAGATCGCATTTCCCGGCGGAATTCACCATCGCTGGTTCACGGAGACCTGGAGCCGGATGAACGACAAGCTGGATCGCAACGTGGTGCCCTTCGGAGGGATCTTGGGAGCGATGGTCATCTCCGGCGTCAGGCCGGTCGATGGGGACGAGGACGGTGACACGCTCGCGCGGGCCCTCTCGGACCATGCGTCCAACTGGAACCCGCACAGAGAGGCTTTGGGCGTCGCCTACCGTGACGACCTGCCTCCCTCGGCTACCATTCGCGATATCGACGCCTTGAGCCCGCACCAATTCGTCGATGAGATCGCCGCCTCCGGGGCCGCTGTCTACAGCTACACCGGATGGTTCGATGGGGCCTATGCCCATGCGGCCATCCGCCGGCACCTGACGCTTTCGAATCCCGACAACAAACTGATGATCGGCCCATGGGACCACGGTGGACGCCGTAGCATCAGCCCCTTCAGCGCCGGACCGGCTCAGTTCGACCATGCCGCGGAGCTCCTGAAGTTCTTCGATCACCATCTGAAGGGCATCTCCACTGGGCTCGCTGACGACAAGCCCATCCACTATTTCACGATGGGCGAGGAGCGCTGGAAGGCGGCGGATTCCTGGCCGCCCGCGTCGACGACGCGCACCCTCTATCTCGCCCATGACAACGCCCTGCGCGGCACTCCGCCGACCCTGTCCGCGGGCGCCGACACGTACCGGGCGGATTACACGGCGGGGACGGGCGAGCAGTCCCGGTGGCACACGCTGATCCAACGCCCCCTCATCACTCCCTACCCCGATCGGGCTGAGGAGGACGCGAAGCTGCTGACATACACGTCCACTCCACTCGAGACGGACACGGAGGTGACCGGGCATCCGCTGGTGACGCTCTACGTGAGCTCGACCGCGCGGGACGGCGCCTTCTTCGTGTATCTGGAGGACGTGGACCAGGAGGGGCGGGTGCACTATGTGACCGAGGGACTCTTGCGGGCGCTGCATCGACGCCTGAGCGAGGCGGCTCCGCCCTACCGGGACGTGGTGCCCTATCGATCGTACAAGCGGGAAGATGGGTTGCCGCTCCAGCCAAACGCGGTCACGGAGCTCGTCTTCGATCTACTGCCGACCTCCTACCTGTTCAAAAAGACCCACCGCATTCGCATCGCGCTGGCCTGCGCGGATCGGGACCATTTCGCGCTCATTCCCCCCGACCCGCCCACCGTCACCGTGTACCGAAACGACCGGCACCCCTCCCGCCTCGATCTGCCCGTGGTCGCCCCTCGGATCATAGCCGAGGACGCGATCGAGACCGGGCGGTCCGACCCAAGATGACCATACGCTAGGTGCGCCAGCAGGATGGGGTCAGGTTAACCCTATCCTGACTCTACGCACGAGATTGTGCTATTTGCGGTGCCTCCCCTCCTGTGGTAATTTGGCCGGGCTATGGCCTCCCATACGACAGACATTCTCGCCACACACCCTGTCCTCAGGGAAATCGTCAATCGTCTGGTCAAGACGTTTCACCCTGAGCGAATCTATCTGTTCGGGTCTTACGCGCGGGGGGATGCTTCTCACGACAGTGACTTCGATCTCCTCATGGTGGTACACGATTCCTCTCTCCCTCGTTATCGTCGTGACCAGGAGGCATTTCTCGCGCTGGTCGGCGTGGGGGCCTCCAAGGACATCGTTGTGTTCACCCGCGATGAGTTCGCACGAGGACTCAAGGTCATGACCTCACTCCCCGCGAGCGTTGAGCGCGAGGGAATCCTCCTGTATGGAGCCTGAGAAGCTGGAAGAGGTCCAGGCCTGGTTCCAGAGAGCTGCGAATGATCTGCGCGGGGCAGACATTGATCTCGGGGCCTCTCCGCCGCTCGTCGAAGATGCGTTGTTTCACTGCCAGCAGGTTGTGGAAAAGGCGCTGAAGGGGTACCTCACGGCTCATGATCGCCCTTTTCGCAAGACCCACGACCTTGACGAACTCAGCAGAGCCTCGGAAGCGATCGACGCAAGCCTCTCAAACGTTCTGGAGCCAGCCCGTTATCTGACGGTCTTCGCCTGGGAATTCCGCTACCCGGGGGGAAGGGAGACACCGCCAGTTGACGAAGCCAGGCAGGCTCTGGAGCTGGCCCGGCAGGTCGTTGACAGCTTGCTTCGACGTCTTCCTGAGATCACCTGGCCTTCAAAATGATGCCCCGCACGAGGGCCACCTTGACTCTGCGCCCGAAGCGCGAATCCTTGACCGACCGCACCTCGACCTGACCCCCCCCTGACTCATCCTGACTTTGCGCTTTCACAGACCACTCAGGTAGGGGCCAGGTCTCTCATTTCACAGCT
>JBFKNO010000110.1:0-8589 GCA_041629275.1 Nitrospiraceae bacterium | reverse complement strand
GGCCCAGCATGCTCAGACTGCCCTCAAGATCCCCGAACCGCAGTTCCTGGTGGTCCGGCCCCGCGACCGCGGACGCCACGGCGAGGACCCGTTGCCCTCGCGCGGCGATGTCCTCGATCCGCTCCCGCCAGTACGGGAGGTCCAGCGGATGGTCCTCGCCCCCGCTCCGCTGTGCATGACACATGTCGAGCACACGCTCGGGAGCGCCTTTGACGTAGATGAAGCCGTGCCCCGCATGGTCATGATGGAGCGTGGCCATGAACCGGTGCTGCGATTCGAAGGGAATCACATCCGTTCGCGGCCATGTCTCGTGTTCGAACCGAGCCTCCAACCCGGCTTTCACTCCCGCCACCACCAGCGCGCCCTCCGTCGGATCCCCGTGTAATTTCCACTCCCCATCGCCCTGCTCGATGCCGGCGTCATTGCACAGAAACCCGGCTCGAAGGGCCTCCAGCAGCTCGGGCTGGGTGCCGGCTGTGACCTCGACGCCGCTGACGGAGAAGCCGCCGTGGGGATCGTATCCGACACCGCTGACCTCGACGAGGTTCTGGGCCGTGGCCATGGTCTGGACCGTCATCTCGTTGCGCGTAAGCGTACCCGTCTTATCACTACAAATGACCGTGACGGACCCCAGCGTCTCGACCGCGGGCAGCCGGCGGATGATGGCGTGCCGCCGCGCCATCCGCTGGACACCGATGGCGAGGGTGATGGTAACGATGGCAGGCAACCCTTCGGGGATGGCCGCCACCGCTAGCCCGACGCTCGCGAGAAACATGTCCCCGACGAGATAGTCCCGCACCCAGACGCCGAAGGCGAAGGTCAGCGCCGCGCCAATGAGGATAGCCGCGCTGAGCCGTTGTCCAAACTCGTCCATCTTTCGGAGCAAGGGGGTAGCCAGTGGCTGGACGCGCGCCAGCATCCCGCTGATGCGACCGATCTCGGTGGCGTCGCCCGTCGCCACCACCACTCCCATACCTTGCCCGTAGGTCACCAGCGTGCTCGAAAACGCTAGACATTTCCGGTCCCCGACGGCCGCATGCTCGGCGACAGGCTGAACGGATTTTTCAACGGGAACCGACTCGCCTGTGAGTGCGGCCTCCTCGATCCGCAACTCCTTGGTACGCAACAGGCGAAGGTCTGCCGGCACCTTGTCGCCGGACTGCAAAAATACGATGTCCCCGGGCACGAGTAGAGAGGCGGGGCGCTGCATGCGCCGGTGATCCCGTAGGACGGTCGCTTCGATCGAGAGCATGTTCCGGATCGCCTCCATGGCCTTCTCGGCTTTGCCTTCCTGGATGAAGCCGACGAGCCCGTTGATCAGCACGACGCCCAGAATCACACCAGTGTCGACCCAATGCCCCAGAAGCTCCGTCACGAGGGCGGCCGCCAGCAGGACGTAGATCAAGACGTTGTGGAATTGATGAAGAAAGCGAACGAGCGGGCTCTGTCTGCGCGGAGGTCGCAGGCGGTTGGGACCGTATCGCGCCAGGCGGCGCTCGGCCTCCCCCTCGGTCAGCCCTTCGAGCCGGCTCTCCAGATCTTTGAGAAGGAGAACGGGCTCCAGCGCGTGCCAGGGCTGGGCCGGTTGCGCCTGCCTTGCGTTGGTCATGCCATCAATGCTGTTCATCTTCGTCGGCGATATCACAGGCCCGCCCCGCGCCCAAGCCGGTCGTAGAGACCGGCGAGATCTCGCAGACGCAGGGCTACGGCTTCGGTCAGCGAGCCAGCCGCAAACCGCCATTCCCAATTGCCCCTGGCGGTGCCCGGTCGGTTCATTCGTGCGTCGCTCCCCAGCCCGAGGACATCTTGGAGCGGACAGATGGCCAGGGTCGCAACCGAGCTCATCGCGAGCCGGATCATCTCCCAGTGGATCTCGCGCCCGTCCGTTTTCAGATACTTCAACGCGAAGGCGCGCTCTCGTTCGACCTCGTCCCGGGACTGCGTGCTTTCCTTCCCGGGCTCCACAGTGAACCAGCCCACCGTCGTGTTGTGGTCGTGGGTGGCCGTGTAGACAACGCAATGCTTCTGGTGGTTGTGTGGCCGATAGTCATGGGCTTTCGGATCCTGTCCGAAGGCCATCTGCAAGATTTTCATGCCCGGCAGGGCGAACTCGTCCCGCAGCGCCTCCACCTCCGGCGTGATCACCCCGAGGTCTTCTGCGATCACCGGCAGATCGCCTAGTGAGGATGTCAGTGCCGAAAGCAGGCCGGCGCCTGGTCCCTTCACCCACCGTCCGCTGACAGCCTCCGCCTCGGCCGCAGGGATTTCCCAGTACGCTTCGAAGCCGCGAAAATGATCCAGGCGCAGCAAATCCACCAGCGCGAAGTTGGCCCGCATCCGATCGATCCACCAACGATAGCCGGATTTTGCTTGCTCCTCCCATGTATAGATGGGATTCCCCCAGCGCTGGCCGGTGGCGCTGAAATAATCCGGCGGGACGCCGGCGACCACCGTCGAGTGGCCCTGCTCGTCCATGTAGAACATGCCGGGGTTGGACCAGACCTCCGCGCTGTCGTGCGCAATATAGATGGGCAGGTCGCCGATGATCCGGACGCCTTTGCCGTGGCAATACTTTCGCATGCAGTCCCATTGGTAAAAAAACAGGTACTGGGTATACCGGTGAAACTCTACGCGCTCTCGCAGGCGGAGGCTTGCGTCCTGCAGCGCCTGCGGCCTGCGCGTTGCGAGGTCGGGTTCCCACTTGGTCCAAGCCTGCCGACGATGTACTTCCTTAAGCGCCATAAACAGAGCATAGTCCTCGAGCCAGGCCGCGTTGCGCTCCCGAAAGGTCCGTAGCCCCTCGCGGTGCAGATCCGGAGGGGCGGCTTTGAAGACGTCGAAGGATTTTTCGAGCACCGCCCGTTTGAATTCGATTGCTCCGCGGTAGAATACACGGTCTTTCGGAAGGTCAGGCTGTTCACTCAGGTCAGCGTGAGACAGTAGGCCATCTTCGACGAGCTTCTCCGGACTGATCAACAGAGGATTCCCGGCCAAGGCCGAGAAACACATGTAGGGGGAGTTGCCGTACCCGGTCGGCCCGAGAGGGAGGAGCTGCCACCAACTCTGACCCGCCGAAGCCAGGAAATCAACGAAGCGGTAGGCCTCCGGCCCCAAGTCGCCGATGCCCCAGGGACTCGGGAGGGAGGTCGGATGCAACAGGATACCACTGCTTCGTGGGAGCTCCACCTCGATCTCCTGCGCTCAGCGACCTTCGCGCTCCAGGGCCTCGATCTTCGTGAGCCGCCGCTTATGACGCTCCTCGCCCGTGAAGCGAGCTCCCAAGAAGGTTTGGATGATTTCCCACGCCAGGGCATAGCCGATGATGCGGCCGCCGAGGCAGATCATGTTCATGTCGTCGTGCTCGACTCCTTGGTGGGCGGAATAATTGTCAGAGCAAGGGCCGGCCCGCGCCCCGGCGACCTTGTTTGCGGCGATGCAGGCACCGATGCTGCTCCCGCAGAGAGCGATCCCCCGCTCTACCTCTCCTCTGGCCACGGCCCGAGCCAACGGTGCGACGAAATCCGGATAATCGTCAGTAGGATCGAGCTCGTGCGCGCCGAAATCCATGACCTCGTGTTTCGCGCTGCGGAGGTCTTTCGCCAGTTCCTCCTTTAGCGTGAACCCAGCATGGTCTGCTGCAATTCCAATCTTCACGATCCGTTCTCCTAATTAAACGCGCTCAGGATTCCTCTGTCAGCACGGCCACCCCGGCGGAGTCATCCTTGCCGATCTACTTTCATGACGCGACCGCCCGCTAACCCCTGGCCACCCTTCGGATACTCGCCTGCAGCGGGTTTCCGAAGCCATAAACCGGGGCGTGCGCCCACATTTCCAGCCGTGACGAGTCCCCACACGCGTCACCCCAGCCAGCATGGCGGAGGCCCCTCCTCCGCAAGCAGTGAAGCTGAGATGACACGCTGCTCGCGCGGGCAATCGAACACAGCCACAACTGGGAGGCTGATCAAGTATGAACGCGGTGCGGAGAGTTCGGGTTTCTTGTCTTGAACAGCTACATCCTTTCTAACAGAAAACCCACTCGATCAGGCCTCTTTTTTTGGACGATCCTGCTGCTTCGGCGGTGCAAACTTCATGATCTCGCGCTCCGCCTCGACCCAATGTTCCTTCTCGTGGCCTTTCTTCTGTCCTCCCTGCATCCAGAGTTCGTAGGCGCGCCGAGCGATCGCCTTATGAAAGGCCCCCTTGATGGCCGAGCCGAGCTGCCCCGCATCGAAGGGACCATCGACTGCGCGAACATCTCCAACAATGTAGTCGACTCCCAGGCGGCCAACCTCGGCCAGGGCGGCCCCTGACGAGCTGCCAGCCAGCACGACTACCTTGCCAGTGAACCCTTCCGACCGTATCCGGGTGAGATTGTGGAGCGCGTTCGGAGCGGCAAGATACAAGTCCAAGATCACCACGTCGGGCTTTTTGTCTCTGATCTCCGCCACGACCTCACCTCGGTGTGCGGGAACGCAAGTGCCATATCCAAGCAGTTGGAGATACTCGCACATCTTTGCCCGCCGCTCATCGTCGTGAGTAATGACCATGACAATCATAAGAGCCTCCGTTCCGGTAAAATCCGAATCCTCATCAAGGTGTGACGCGCAACGACCCATCAACGGCCAAGAGTATGTTCGCATGCGCCCCTTCGCTAATCAAGCGACAGTCCTGGAGCGCACCTGAACCGATTGCCGTTCGGTCAGCGATGACTCTCACGTAATTAATTAGCCGCGCATAAGGCTTCGTACGCGCTGGAAATCGTCGGCTGGTTCCCGACAGGTGGCTAAGGAGAATATCCGCCGACTTCCCTTGTGACGCGCCACATGCCCTTCAAGAAGACACGGACCAGACGACGGCCTGGAAAGGCGAGAGTCGAAGGGGCAGCGCTTGCGCGGAGACGTCGTCAACCTGGATGTGCTGCTCAACCTGCCCGATCTCATCGAAGAGTCGCACTTCCCGCGTTGCCTCAGCCGAGCGCGGCAGGCCGCCGGACAAAGGGAGGATGCCGCCTGAGACGCCGTCGGAAACATTGACGACAACGATCTTCCAGGTCTCGCCAAGACGCCATTCATAGGCGATCAGATTTTCATGCGTATCGTCTCCATCGCCGACCACGACTAGGAGCCGCCAGGACCCACGATGAAAAATGTCATTGCCCGTCAGCCGCAGGAGATGGTCATATAGTCCGATGCAGCGCTCATCGGGTGGCTCCTCAGCAGCTCTGGCTAGCTGTACAGGGGGCCGACGATGACGTCCCTCGAGCTGACCCTGATGATAGAAGCGCATCCCAGGGAGCGTGGCCACGAGGGTTGCCGCCCCCTTGATCCTTTCGGCTCCAAACACCTCGGCACTCCGCGGCTCGTCGTGATTCTCAAGGAATCGGACCAGCTTTCGCTGATATTCCATTTCGGCACCGAGGTGCCCTCTGATGTCGCGAGCCTGTCCTTCGCGAAGGCGGTCATAGAGCCGCTTGTCGTTGGTAAAATCAAAGCCGAGCCGTTGCAGCTCCCACTCCAGATCCCAATAGGCCTCGGCGATCAGAATCAATCCAGGCACGGCCTGTCTGGCGTCAGCCCAGAACTCCCGTTCGGGCGGTGACCAGTCTCCGACACACCCCCCCCAGATATCCACGAAGATCCGGTTCAGCTCCAACATCGCCATATCGCATCGCACGCCGTCGCAGTGCTGGGCGGTACGACGGAGTTCCCCGACCATCGCCGCGCGTGTCGCGGGATTCAGATAATTGAGCTGCGCGCTGTCCGACCAGGGTGGAAAGTAGGGGTCGCGGCCGTGCGCGATCGGCCGACGTGGCACCTCGCCGGGCGGCAGGAAAAATTCAGACGGACGTTCGCTCAGGCTCCGATCATCGCCGCACACGTAATACTCGGGATGCGCCGTGATCCAGGTATGGTCGCGCGCGGTGTGATTGGGCACGAAGTCCAGGACGAGGCGCATGCCGCGCGCGTGGAGCTTCGCCCGCACCACATCGAGCTCTTCCCAGGTTCCCACCCGTCGATCCGGCTCGTAGGCCTGGACGGCGTAGGCCGAGCCGACGACGTCATCAGGCTGCCAGCCCGGGAGTGCGGCCTCGTAGCCCGGGAAGAGAGTGCGATCCGTTTGGGCGATGCGTCGCCCCTCGAGGCTCCGCCGCCACACACCCATGAGCCAGACCAGGTCGAACCCCATCCCCTGGAGGCGATCCCACTCCCGATCAGGCACCCGGCCCAGCGTGACTCTCTGACCCTCACGCCGCGACAGCTCCTCGAGCCAGACCCACGTATTGATCTCATAGAGGTGGGGGTGGGAACGAAGAGGCGGGACACTCATCATAAAGACTTCGCGTCGCCACGCATGCGGTGTAGCACGCTGTCCTCTCTCCGCTAGGGTCAGCCCGCCGGGTACGTTCTCCGGGTGGCGTCCCCATCCGCCACCCACCGCAAGCGCACAAGATGACGATTTTGTCCCTGCTTAAGAACGCCAAAAAATCTGAGAGGCGTCGAGCGGGATCGCGGCGTCCGGATGGAACGGGACGATGCGAGGCGTATAGTGCTCGACCGGCCGTGACGAGGGCGCCATGCCGCGATACAGGTGGGCGTTGACCAATCCTGGTAGTGCGGCATCGCGCTGCATCGGGATCCGAATGGAGGAGGCTTCCTCCCCGTCGGCATAGAGCTCGACGGAGACCCAGCTCGGATCCAGATCCCCCAGATAAACTTCGACTTCGAACTGCCAGGCGTCATCAACCTGAACAGTCTCTTGCCGTCCAAATCGGAGGCCGTGCCAGTTGTCCACAACTTTTTGCTTCCAGTCCAGCAGGTCTCCGGCGAGCTTCGCGTTGTCCGCGGTGCGCCGGCGAAAGGCCTCCGCTGCCGGCGCGTAGGCGCGGTCTACGTACTCACGGACCATGCGGTTACTGCTGAATCCCGGCGTGAGCCGTGACATGCTCGCGCGGATGCGGGCCACCCAGCGACTGGGAATGCCCTCGCGGTCACGCGTGTAAAACTCGGGAACGATTTCCTGTTCCAAAATCTCGTAGAGTTGCTTGGCCTCGACTTGGTCCCATCCCGTCTCGTCGTGGTCTTGGCCATCTCCAATCGCCCATCCAACCTCCGGAGCGTAGGCTTCCGCCCACCACCCATCGAGCTCGGACAGGTTTAGGCCGCCGTTCACGAGGACCTTCATGCCACTCGTGCCGCACGCCTCACACAGCCGGCGCGGCGTGTTGACCCAGACGTCCACCCCGGCCACGAGTTCCTGCGCGAGCCCCATTTCATAGTCCTCAAGGAACACCACGCGGTCGGGACAGGGAGATCTCTGCGCGAACTGTGCCATCGCCTGGACCAGGCGTTTGCCTTCCTCATCTTTCGGATGGGCCTTGCCAGCCACGATGAGCTGGACTGGGCGCTCAGGATCGCAGAGCAGCCGGAGCATGCGCTCACGGTTGGAGAGCAGGAGCGTCGGGCGTTTGTAGGACGTGAAGCGCCGCGCAAATCCCAAGGTCAACGAGTTCGGATCAAGGACATGCTGGGCGCGCCGAATCATGTCCTCGGGCGCGCCATGTTCCTGAGACTGGCGAATCAGACGACGGCGCACGTAGTGCACGAGTGAGTTCCGTTGGGCCACGCGGAACTGCCACAATTCTTCGTCGCTGACCTGCGTGAACAGCGGGCAGACTCCCTCCATTGTTCCCACCCAGCGGGCCTTTCCACAGAGCTTGGTCCACAACGCATCCGCGTGCGAGGAGTCCCACGAGGGCACATGGACGCCGTTGGTGATGGAGTGGACGGGCACTTCGGCCGGTGGCCAGTTCGGCCACAGATCCTGAAAGATCCGGCGACTGACCCGGCTATGGAGTCGACTGACCCCGTTGACGAACCCGCAACCACGGAGCGCCAGGTAGGCCATGTTGAACGACTCGTCCTTGTTGGCAGGATTCTTCCGCCCCAAGGCGAGCAACTCCTCTTCCGGGACCTTCACCATCTTCGACAGGTAGCCAGCGTAGGGTCGAATCAGCGTGGCGTCGAAGCGGTCGAAGGCCGCCTCCACGGGCGTATGGGTGGTAAAGACATTCCCGGCCTTGGTCGCGCAGAGGGCTGTAGGAAAGCTCGCACCCGTCTTGACCATGAAGCGCCGCGCGCGCGCGACGACTGCGAAGGCCGCGTGACCTTCGTTGAGATGGCAGACGTCGATGTCCAGCCCCAGGTCCTCCAGGAGCCGCCAGCCCCCCACGCCCAGGACGATTTCCTGCATTAGGCGCTGCTCCCGCGCCACCGGATACAAATTTGCGGTAATGCCGCGATCACGTGGGCTGTTCAGCGGATCATTGCTGTCGAGGAGATACAGCGTGACTTTGCCGACTTGAGCTTGCCAGGCTCGGACCAGGAGGGTACGACCCGGAAGCTCCAGCCTGACGCGCAGCCAGCCGCCATCACGCTGTTCCACAGGCACCACCGGGAGGCTGACCGGATCGTTGTACGGGTAGGCCTCGACTTGCCAGGCATCGCTACCGAGCGACTGCCGAAAGTACCCCTGCTGATAGAGCAGGCCCACCCCCACGAGGGGGACCCCGAGATCGCTGGAGGCTTTGAG
>JBFKNO010000109.1:0-8594 GCA_041629275.1 Nitrospiraceae bacterium | reverse complement strand
TCGCACAGCAGGCGGGCGTCCACGCGAATGTCGCCTCGGCCGGGGCCCTGGCGGCCGTCCTGCCCCAAGAATTGGAAATGCTCCGGTGGCCCTTGGCGAGTTTCACAAAACTCCCCCTAGAGGACCAGGCGGTCTGCGGGGGATAGGATGGTTCCTATGCTCTCGTTAGCCGCTATCGGTCGGGCTCCCTGTAGACATAGGCACGCTTCATGCGATTGGCACGGGAGCGTCCTCGCCATGCGCTGGCGACGGGGCTATCGTGCGGCTGAATGAGCAACGGAGGCAGCTATGAGATGGGCAACGGTGATGCTCGCCGTGCTTGTGGTCTTGGCAGGCGCTTCGGCGTGGGCGGATTCCGACGCCATCCCTGTTTCAGAGACGATTGACAGAACACTCTTGCTTGCAAAGATAGAATACGAAAACGGCAATTACACGACCGCACTGGAACTTTTTCGTCCGCTGGCTGAGCAAGGGAATGCAACAGCGCAATTCTATCTGGGTGTCATGTTCGACTTGGGCAAAGGCCTGCCCCAGGAACATGCGGAAGCCGTGCGCTGGTACCGCAAGGCGGCTGAGCAGGGCCAAGTCGAAGCGCAGCTTAGCCTTGCAAGGGCCTACGCCGATGCGGTGGGCGTCGCACAAGACTATCAGGAGGCCAAGCGGTGGTTCGAACGGGCAGCCGCGCAAGGAAATCAAGATGCGCACGTCAATCTTGGAAACCTGTACTACAAGGGATTGGGAGTGCCGCAGGACTATGGACGCGCCCTGATGCATTTCCGCTTCGCAGCTAATGGTGGAAGCGCCGTTGCCATGGCGAAGCTTGGACTCATGTACAAACTAGGGAGCGGAGTCCTTCAAGACTTTGTTCGTGCTCACATGTGGTTCACTCTTGCCGGTGCCAGAGGCTACAAGTTCGCAGCCGCCTTTCGGGATGGTTTGGCCAAGGAGATGACCCCTGCTCAACTCGCCGAAGCCGAGCGCCTCGCGCGGGAGTGGAAGCCGGCGAGTGAGCGGAGAGAGGCCGAAGGGAGGGGGTCATGAAACGAGCGATCCTGGTGGCGACAATGATTCTGCTCTTCGGCTCCGCGTCCCTCGCCGCCGCGGAGTGCGCGTGGGTGCTGTGGAAGAAAGAGGTGCCGCACGCGTTTAGTTCCTCGGGCTCGACAGACGTAAGCAGTGCCAGGCCCGCCACTCCCACGGCGGGACCTACCAGCCAAACTTCGCTCCGCAATATTGAGCGTCCCGGCCCGCAGCGCGGCGCGTTTGCATATCAGGAAGCGCAGAAAGGTTAGTGCCTCAAGCAGGGAAGCGCGCGCCCCTTCGCGGCCAAGACGCTACGATGCGCCCCCCTCACCCCAGCCCTCTCCCCCCAAGGGGAGAGGGGAAGAAATCGAACATCGAGAGAGAAGGCCAGTAGAGAAAAAGGGGTTGGAATGAGCTGGCTTGCCAGCCGAAGCCCACCGAGGGTGGGCGAAGGCTGGTGGCGGTGGAGGGTTTCGAACCCCCGACCCGCGGCTTATGAGTCCGCTGCTCTACCACCTGAGCTACACCGCCACATGGTGGATTTGTACCAAAAAATCGCGCAGATTGGAAGAGCCGGTGTGCGACAACCCTTATTATGACTTCTTGAGGAGGTGCCTTACTACAAAATCTTTTGGCTTTAGGACCGTGATGCCTGTATAGCCGGACACCCTGAGCAGGGCTCTATCTCCGCTGCATATGATTTTTGTGCTACTCGCAATGGCACAGGCAAGAAACTTGTCATCGTCCTGGTCGGAACAGACCTTCTCCTTCAAAGGCGAAGCGTCTACAATTCTCGCCTTGACAGTCACCAACTCTAAAAATGCCTCCAGATCGACACCCGGAAATTCTGTCGCCAGGTGTTCACCGACACGCCGATACTGTTCCAAGATCTCGGGCGAAACGATCATCTCGATTCTGCCAAGCCTCCACGCATCGAGGATCTCATAAGGTGGGCCCGAGAAAAATATGCCTGAGATGAACACGTTGGTATCAACAACGAGCCTCACCGCCTCCCTCTGTCTCTGACTCTGGCGATAGCCTTCGCGATGTCGGGCCGCCTCATTCTGGCGGCTCTGGCCTGCTTTCGTGCTTTCTCGATGACGGCATCGAAATCCCGCATTGAAGGAGGCGTGATGCTCTTAAGAATGACGGCGTCATCCTCTCCCACGACGACAAACTGATCTCCCGTTTTGAGTCCGAGCCGGTTCCTTACTTCCTCCGGAATAACGACCTGTCCTTTTGACGACAATCTTGTAGTAGCTACCGACGCCATGGCAATCCTCTCCTTGGAATCTTACCAGTAAGAATATACCCAACACGGAAGGATTGGGCAACTGTTTTCTTGAAGTTTGGAGGCCGGCCTAGGCTCCAGGGCAGCTCAAACGGGGAGGGGGAGCTGTGCCGTCTCGTCGATGTAGAGGTACAACCACGAAGCGGCTCGGCTTATGGAGGAGCACGGTCAGCATCAATGCAAGAACTGCAGTGCCAATTGGATATCCACAACTGGGGATGAGGAGACAGGAATTACTCAGAGCTGATTGGAAGAACTTACTTCGTACACTTGTCTGGCTGCCGTAGAAAGATCAACGACTTCTGTGATTTCTCGGTAGGATGCAAAACCCGCCCGGTTTGTTCCGGCAACGGCTTATGAGTCCGCTGCTCTACCACCTGAGCTACACCGCCACAAGAGGCGACTTACCCAGTTGAGAGAAGGGAGTCAAGCCGGAGGGCGCGACGAGAGGGGCTCGGCTCCCCGACGCAGAAAGAGGGAAACGTTTTGAGGCTGATGCCGACTGGGTTAGGATACACGCGTCAGGTGGGTGTCCGGGTCACAGACTGGATACCTGGAGACCGGGGACCGATCCGAGGCGAACCTTACTAACCCAACGGGAAGCGCAACCATGATGAGCCCAGAACAGGCCACCGCGCTGGAGCAGTATCGCAAGCTGCACCAGAAGGTCGAGCAGGACAAGAACAGAATCCAGGCCGTCAAGAAACAGATCCGTGAGCAGATGGAGCGGCTGAGCGGACTGGAGGCGGCGGCAAGGGAATCGCGAAGCGAGTATCTCCATATGCTGAAGCAGGACGCAGGGCAGGGTGGAGAAGACGGCCCGGTCGCGCAGGCCAAGCGAGCGTTCGCCAGTAAGGAGGCGGATCTGGCCGAGGCGCGCGCCATCCTCGAAAGCCTTGAGGCCGAGCTGCCCAAGCTGGAGGCATCGTTGCCGAGCCACGTCGAGATGGATGGCGCACGGCGAGCCGCGTGGCTGGCCGTCTCGGAGGATGTGCAGTCCCGGGTGGGGAAGGACATCCATGAGCACGTGGCGAAAGCCTACGCGGCGCTGCTCCAACACAATCCGGAAGCGACCCTTCACATGGTTCTGACCGCAATCTTCTCCGCCGCCCCAAGCAGGCAGGAATGTGGTCGCTTGGTCGAGCAGTTGGCGAGTGAGTACAATGTGCCTCACGCCTGAGCGAGGGAAGGGTCCACAAGAGGGTCGAGGAAACGCAGGGCAATCGAGGGCGTGGGGAGATCCGGCGCGCTATCCGACCAGATCCGGATTGGGCCGCTCGAGTGAGCGAATGAGGTTGGCTTTGATCTGATTGTAGGTGGTGACCCGCCCGGCCCCGCGGAGCCGATGGAAGACGCCCTCCACGACGATGTACTCGCCTTCGTGAACCGCCGCGCGACCCACTCCAAAGACTTTGACGAGATTCTCGCCTTCCCGGAGAAGAAATCCGTACACGTGCTTGCCCGCGCGATCCGTCGCGACACGCAGGTTGGTCACCTGTCCTGTGACGGCCACCATCTGGCGGTCGTACTGTTCCGGATTGGACACGAGGTCGGCGAGCTCCAGCATGTCGCCGGCGCCGGAGGCGGCGGGAGCGAACCAGAGCAGCAGGAAGACACCGGCGGCCAACAGGGAGGGCCGGCCAGCCAGCGCGCAGGTCGCGCGTCGTGCGGTCAGCAACCAGGAAGTCATTGGTCTCAAGTATAGCGCACCAGCGGGCAGTGTGAACCCCGCGACAGCGTGCCCGCGAAAGTTGTTCGCTATCCGCGTTCCTCGCCTCTCATGCTCCGAAGCACGTGCTCGGCCATGTCTCCCAACTGCGGCACCGGAGCCTGCTCCACTTCTTCCCCGGGGGCGACCTTGGGCTTGGGAGAGATCTTGGCCAGGAGCTGTTCCTCCCGGGCTTCCGGGGACATATCCATCTCGTTCAGGATGGCCAGTAGACGCTGCAAGGCGAAGAGCGACTGCCGGACGCCTTGCCCCTCCACGGCGTTGGGGGAGTAGTCCCGCGAGATGGCCTGCCATAAGCGGCTATCCACTTCGTCCTGAAGCTTCCCCGTCGCAAAGGCGGTGAGCTTGTCCAGAAGCGCCGCCTCGCTCCCCTCCATGCCGTCGTAGACTGCCACGGACCGTTCCACCACGGTCTTGCTGAGCACCTCGAAGGTCTGTTTCCAGTAATCGACCGGAGGAGCGGATGCCGCCCCTGGCGAAACCGGATCGCCTTGGCACTTGGCTTGGAGGGTCTGCAGGTACTGGTGCAGCGATTTCACCTTGCGCCCGGCGAGGCTCCCCATGGGGATGCCCCAGATGTGCGCGATCTCGTGGTCCTGAAGAGGCACGAAGCCAACGGTGTCGAACTCGCGCTGGGCGAGATTGAGTCGCGTCCGGTAGCGTATGCGACGTCGGATCTCCGCTTGATACTCGATGGGAAGCCGGGCTTTCCGGTAGTCCTCCTCCTGGATCTCGTCCTTGTCCCACAGTTTCTCCAGCGCGCGGACGGCGGGTTTGGCAATCGCAATGCGCGCGCCCTGCTTGAGCTCATTGAGGGCGTCGCTGGTGAACCCGAACCGCGTCCGGAGCAGGTCTTCGGCAACCCTGCAGATGGCCTCGCTCATGTCGACTTGCTTGGTGAGACATTGAATCTGCAGCCAGATACGCTCGCGGCGCTGACGAACCTGACCGCGGTACTGCTGTGATCGCTCGGTCACGCTCTCCACGGCGTCGCGTGAGAGCGACTGGGTCATGACTTGGTGCCCGAGCTGGATGCGCGGGTCGGGACGGTCGATCGCCATGTATTTGATGTCGTCCTCGGACAGGTCGAGGTACTGCAGGAGCAGGAGCCGGATCATCGCACGATGCTGCGGGGGAAGGCCGTCGACCGCGTCTTGGATGTGCTCTTTGGTCAGGGCAAGGGGCATGGTGGTGCTCATCGCGGCGAAGCCTTTCCGGCTAGGTTTGTTTCGATTCCTGTGCCTCGAAGAGCGTGGCGACGTATTCGCCGATTTCCTGTATGGTGCCGCTTTGCCAGAGCGTCCGGGGGACCTCGATCGTCACGAGCCTGGCGGGGTCGGCGCCCCGCTCGACGGCGGTTTCCTCGTCAATGTACCATTTGATCGATCCGTCGGGAAACCGTAGCGCGCAGACGGAGTTGTTCTCGCCCATCGTCGTCTCTCCAGGAATCGCGCCTCGCGGAGGCCAAGGCGGTTCCTTAACACAGCCGAGGCTGGAGTGTCAAAGCGGCTCTGGATGCGCGGTGCGGAGCGTTACTCGAGCCCTCTCCCCCGCTGGGGGAGAGGGGAGGGAGAGGGCGGAAGGGCCCGACCCGGATGCGGGGAAAGCGGGTCCAGCCGGAAGGCATCGCGTCGCCAGAGGACGTAGGCCGTGAAGATGGTCAGGGTGACGATCAGCACGGTTCTGATACGGCCGACCCCGAAACAGGCGGTGTTCACGACGGCATTGGTCAACCCGAAGCCGGCGTAGGCGAGGTAGAGCAGCAGCGACCACCGTCGGAGACGGAGGAACCCGTACCCGATGAGCGTGTGGAGGGTCGGCGATTGGGCCTTGGCCAACATCCCCAGCAGTCCCTCCGGCTTGGTGCAGAACACGCTGAGCGCGTAGGACGGGTTCGCGAGGATGATATAGGCGTCCATGAAGGCGGAGAGGAGGAACAAGCCGCCCAGGTAGCGGACATCGTGCCCGCGTTGCCAGGACACCTTGAGCGTGCGCAGCAACCCCGAGCCGGTCTGGGGGGCAGGCAGGTAGGCGTCGTAGCCTTGCACGACCCACACCGGGAGGACGATCAGCATGAACGCGAAGATTTCAGCCGCGCGATCCTGCGCTCTTCCCAGGATGACGGTGGCGGCCAGAAGCCCCGCAATGACCAGGAAGACTTGGAGCGCCTGGCGCGGGCGCCGACGGTACAGGTGGCCAAGGCCCGGAAGAAGAAGGGAGAGCGTCGCAGCGATGGGCGAGAAGGCGTGGTCGGGTCGGCGATCGGACGCCACAGTCGGCCTCGGACAGGCAGGGTGCGGGGAGATCAACCGCCCAGCATGTCGAGCGCTTCTTTGATGCTTCGCCTGACGCAGGTGAAGATGGGCGTGTCCCTCAAGGTGTACCGGCTCCCCTCGGTTTCACGGAGCGCCATGACGAGATCCAGGAAATCCTCGGGCTTGTCGGTCTCGAACGCCACGACCCACTCCTGGTCGTCGAGACCAAACGAGTACGTGGTGTTCAGCTTGACGGAGGGGAAACGATGCCCGACCTCGATGTGCTCGTCCATCATGCCCTGGCGCGCTGCTTTGGTCAGGAGAAACCATTCGCGGGTCTTGAGGAACGGGTAGACGAAGATGTATTTCCCCTTGCCGGGAACGATCGTGAGGCGCTTGCTCTCCTGATTCGGATGCTCGTGGTGGTCGACGTAAATCGACCGCTTGGTCATCGACAGGTAGGAATAGGGGGTGTGGAGGTACCGCCCTAGGCCCGTTGCCAGCAGCTTCGCGCTCATCTCCTGGAACAATTCCAGCTCGTAACAGACCCGCCACAGCATGACGTCGCAGTCGGGACGGATGCCGACGGTCGAGTAGGGGATGATCAGCATCCGGCCTTCATACTCTTCGACGACGCGGTTGAATTCCTGCTTGCCGCGTGTCCGCTCGTCGTCGGGAAGTCGACGCCAGGCAGGGTCGATCTTGTAAAACACGAAGTTCACGAACTGACGCCGGCCGGCCTTCTCTGGGGTCGCCATCCAACCTCCTCCTTCGCACGCGGCTTGGTACGCAAGACTGCGAAATGACTCGAATAAAGCCTTGGGGTTGTAACACTTCGCCAGCCGAGGTGTCAACAATTCGGCGGCGCCTCCTCCGTCCGGCCGTTGACAGGGCCTGGGGGATTTGCTACTGCCTTCCGCCGTGAAGAAGCGGCCCCGCGATTCCGCCGGCTTGTTTGCGTCCTTGGTGCTCGCGGGCTCCTGCGGGTGGCTCCCGGCGGAAGAGGCCCGCGCCATCCAGGTTCATCCGACGCCGGCCGAGGTGCAAGCCGCGCTCGACCAGGGCCGGGCGGCCGCCGCCTCCCGGCTGCCGCCGGATCGGCTCTATGATTGGTTCGGGCCGACCACGGAGCTCGCGGCCCACGGCTTTCTCTTGACGAAGCTCGGCGGCATCCGGGTCATGTCGGCTCACTTCGCCCTTCGCGCGGAGAGCCCCGGCAACGGGGACATCCAACGCCTCCTCGACAGCGAGACGCTCCTGGTGACCGTCGTGCTGTTCGGCGACCGGCCCGATTTCGCGGTGGACAGCTATATGCTCTTGGTCCAAGGGGAGCGAACCATCACCCCGAGGCAGGTGCGGTTCGATGGCAGGGCCTCGCGCAGCGCGGCCTGGCCCGGCCAGCCCTCGTACCGGGCCAAGGTCGTGGCCTCAGTTCCCTACGCCGATCTGGACCCCTCCGCGCCGGCCCGCATCGCCGTGTTTCCCGGCTCCGGGGGCGAGGTCTCGTTCAATCTTGATCTGTCGACCATCGAGTGAGGCGCGACACGGGCGTGGCTGTGCTGGTGTGGAACACGGGGTGGACGTGGGCGCGGCCGTGAGCGGTCCCTCGCTCAGGGCTGAGCTGATCGGGGTCGGCTCCGAGCTGCTCCTCGGCGGACGGCTGGATACCAACTCCTTGTTCCTTTCGGAGAAGCTGGCCGCGCTTGGCGTGGAGGTGCGGTTCAAGACGCAGGTCGGAGACGACCGCGACGACATTGCCGCCGCCGTGCGCACGGCCTGTCGTCGCGCAACGGTCGTCGTGTTGACCGGCGGGCTCGGGCCGACGGGGGATGATTGCACCCGAGAGGCCGTCGCCGAAGCCGTCGGCCGTGCTCTGCGGCGGCATGGGGGGGCGCTCCGGGCGGTGCGTCGACGGTTGGCCGAGTGGCGCCGGCCCGTGCGGAAGGCGCATCTCCGCCAAGCGCTCATTCCTCTCGGAGCCACCCTCCTCGACAACCCGGTCGGCTCGGCGCCGGGATTCATGCTGACGCGGAAGGGCGCACGGATCGTCGCGCTCCCCGGCGTTCCGGAGGAGGCCGCCGCGATGTTCGATTCCGCGGTCGCCCCGGCGCTCGGCCGTGCCGTGGCATCGGCCGAGGGGCGGGCCGTGATCCTGCGCCGGACCCTGCACACCTTCGGCCTGTCCGAGGCGGAGGTGGAACGGCGGTTGCGGGGGCTCGCCCTCCTTCGCGGCTCCATCCGCCTGGGGCTCCTGGCCTCGCCGCTCGGGGTGACGGTGTCGCTGACCTGGGTGGCG
>JBFKNO010000108.1:0-8633 GCA_041629275.1 Nitrospiraceae bacterium | reverse complement strand
GATGTCATAGCCCGTCAGCTCCTCCGGTCCCAAGAGCGTGACGTCCGAGGCTGCCTGCTGCTCGGCCACCCTCCCGTCTTCGATCGAGGTCACGAGGGTCTCCGATCGCAGCATCCACACCGCGTTCATGAGCAACACGATCCGGTCCTGGAAGACGAAGAGTCCGGCGAACCAGTCTCGTTCGTGCCCCGAGAAATGCGCCGGTAAGGGCTGGATGCCGTGCTGCGGCACGTCGGTCAAGCCGACGACCTGATCCACGTGGATCGCCCGCCGCAGGTGCTGTCGTTCGCACAAGATGGTTCTCGCTTCCGGCGGGGCCGCCGGCCGCCAGAGCCCCAGGTGTGCGGCCAGGTCGGTCGTTGGAAACAGGAGGCCATACGCTCGGATCGTCGGCCCCGGTCCCGCCTGGTCCGGCTCCAGGATCCCCCGCACGATGTCGCTTGGCAACGCGAGCAGGCTGGGCCCGCAGAGCACGACGACCATGGGGATCGTCCCGCCCGCCGTCGCCGAAACCTGAGACGCGGTTCGCATGATCTGGTTGCCTTCGAGCCGTCACCGTCGCGTGCCGGCTGCTTGCCCGACCCACCGGCTCACTTCCGCGATCATGGCACGCTCCTCCACCGGCTTGGCCACGTAGGCCGACGCGCCCATGGTGAGCGCCATGTGGCGATGCTTTTCCCCGGCGCGCGTGGTCATGACGATGACCGGCAGATTTTGCGTCTGCGGACGGCCCCGGAGCGCCTGGAGCACCTCGTAGCCGTTGACCTTGGGCATCTCCAGGTCGGTGATGATCAGGCTGTACGGGGTCGCCGCGATCTTCCGGAGGCCCTCCTCGCCGTCGACTGCGGTCTCGACTTTGAATCCCGCGCTCTCGAGCATGCGCCCGACGAACTTGCGAATGCTCAACGAATCGTCGATGAGCAGGATCGGGGCCGGGCCCGCACTCCGGTCGGTCGAGTCCCCCTCCCCATCCCCGGCCTCTGCCAGCAGGGCGGTCCGCGCGCGCGCCGCCGCGACGCGGTCCTCGAGGGACGAACCGCCCAGGAGCCGGCCGACGTCGAGCACGAGGATGACGCGACCTTCCGGATCGATGGTGGCGCCGCCGAAGCAGGACTTCTGCAGCGGGGTGAGGGTCCCCAAGCCCTTGATGACGATCTCCTGGCGACCGAGCAGCTCGTCGACGATCAGGCCCAAGAAGCCGTTCGGAGTCCGGGCGATCACGACCGGATGCGCCTCCTCCGACGATGGCGGTTCGCCGTGCAGCAATTCGCCGAGCGACTCGACCTCGATGCTCTCTTCGTACAGCTGTAAAATGGTCCGGCCGCTCATCGTCTGCAACTCGCCCGGGGCCGGGAGCACGACTTCTCGCACCGCCGGCAGCGGGATCGCATAGCGAAGGTCCCCCACACGGACCAGCAGCGCCGTGGACACCAGCAGGGTCAAGGGCAGCTCGAGGATGAACGTGGTGCGTTGCCCGGGCTCGGTCTCCACCTCGATGTGACCGTTGAGGTTCTCGATGGTCTGCTTTACGACGTCCATGCCGATCCCGCGGCCGGCGGTCTGACCGACGGTCTCGGCCGTGGACATGCCGGGCAGGAAGATGAAATTGACGATCTCGGGCTCTGACATGTGCTCCGCGACGCCGGCCTCGACGAGCCCCATGGCGACGGCCCGGGCTTTGATCCTCTCCACGTTCAGGCCCGCCCCGTCGTCCTCCACCTTGATGAGCACGCGGTTGCCGTGGTGAAGCGCCCGCAACGAGACCGTCCCCGTCGAAGGCTTCCCCTGCGCGACCCGCACGTGGGGCGGCTCGATCCCGTGGTAGACGGCGTTCCGAACCATGTGAATCAATGGATCCACGAGCTTGTCGACGATCGAGGAGTCGACTTCGGTCTGCTCCCCCGATGTGACCAGATTGACCTCCTTGCCGGTCGTCCGCGCAAGCTCGCGAACGGCGCGGCGGAAACGCAGGAATGGCGTGCCGATCGGCACCATCCGTGTCCGCGCGATCTCGTTGCGCATGGTGGTGGTCAGACGTCCAAGCTGCGTCATGTCCTCCCGCGCCTGCCGAATCGACGCGTTCAGTTGGGACATGGACTCGCTGACGTCGGTGGCCACCTCCGCGACACGGCGCGACAAGATATTGAAGTCGTCGTATTTGTCGAACTCCAGGGCGCCGAAATCGCCTATCTTCGCGAGCTCGGTGCCATCGAGCTCCGCGGCGCCCGTCCCTTCCGCGGGAAGAGAAAACTCGTATTTGTCTTCGAAGGTGCGAACGGTCTCCAGCATGCGCTTGCGATAGGCCATGACCTGCTCGGACAGCTCTTCGAGCGCTTTGAGGCGCTGGTCCAAGCGGCCGCGGCCGATCACGAGCTCGCCGACGAGATTGAGCAGTCGCTCCAGCCGATCGTGGCTGACCCGCACGACGGCCGACTCCTCCGTCCCGGCGACGCTCTGGCGGGTCGCTGGCGTCTGGGCGGCGCGGCTCGGCGGCGGCTGCGGCCCGGGCTTGGCGAGCTCCTTGCCGCCTGGGGCGCTGGTCGGGCTCGTCTGCCGGAGCTCGTCCAGAATGGCGGTGAGCGCAGCCCCTCCCTCAGCCAGGTCCGAGCGGTCGAGTCTCACCAACAGGCGAGCGGTTTGCAGGGCGCGAGCGAGGAGCTCCTGAAAGCTCGGCGTGATCGCCTCGGGCTCCTCGCGGAGCTCCATCAGGATCCCTTCGACCTGGGAGCCGACCTGGGCGAGCGGCTCGCATTCAGCCTCCCGGGCCTGCTCGCGAAGGGCCTGCGTGGCCTCGACCAGGTCCTCCAGGACAGGCCCGGGGTCCAGCTCGGTGGACAGACGATGGAGGGCGGCTTCCATGGACGTAAGCAGGGCGTCGGCGTGCTGCACGAAATCAGGCCGTTCCTCCGGCTCGTGCTCCGCCGGTGCCTCGGGAGATTCCTGCGTGGCGATAGAGGGGGGCGCCGCATCGCCCGCTTCCGGCTCGGCCGTGTCGCTCGCCTTCTCGATAGGAGGGGGTGACCACGCCGGGCCTGACGGCTCCACCGCCGGGTCAGCCGCTCCGAATCCGGCCGCGACCTGCTCTTGCAGGGATTCCATCAGGGTGGACACCTTGTCCCGCATCTGCTCGAGCTGCGAGGGATCGCGACGCATCAGGAGCCGCATAACGTCGACGGCCCTGAGAATGGCGTCGAGTTGGGACGCGGTCATGCCGCAGTGGGCATCGCGAATCGCCCCCATGAGGTCTTCCAAGGGATGCGCCACGTCGCCGAGGACGTCGCACCCGACCGTGTAGGCGGATCCCTTGAGCGTGTGGGCCGTTCTGAAGAGAATCTGAATCGTGTCGGCATCGCGCGGATCTTTCTCCAGACGCAGCAGGGCCGACTCGATCGTATCCAGATACTCCTGCGCCTCCGGCGCGAAATACTCCATCACCTCATCGTGGATGTCCGGAATGAGGTACTCGTCGGAGAGCGAGGGAAGGGCGCCGGGCGGCGCTTCCGGTCCCTCGTCGATCGGTCTCGCCTCCGCTGAATCGACGGAGATGTCGCTCGGGGTTCCCGCGTCCTGGGCCTTCCTGTTGGAGACGTCGTCGATCTGGGCTTGCATCTGGTCGACCAAATCGCGCAGGTGATCAACCACGCGCTCCCACTCCTCGCCCGCGTCCTCGTCGAGGTGTTCGAGGGTCGTTTCGAGCTCCTCGCCGAGCTCCGCGATGGACGTGAAGCCGTACTGATAGGCGGCGCCCTTCACGCGGTGGGCGAGGATGAACTGGCTGCGGAGAGATTCGGGTGTCGGGATGGAGCCGTCGTCGGGGTGGAGGGCATGCCACAGCGCCCTCAGTCCGTCGCTCGCTTCGAGGACGAAGATGCTGATCAAGCCGTCCTGGTCAAACTCCGCGCTCATCGGCTCTTTACAATTATTTGGCGAGGCGTTGAGCCGCGCTCACGCGACCTTGAACTGCCCGACCGACGCCGTGAGGGTTTCTGCCAGCTTGGCCATCTCCTCGATCGTCTGCCTGGTGGCGTCCGTGGTTTTCTGGGTCGCGACGGCGCCGCTCGTGAACTCCTTCAGGGCGCGGCCGACGTGCTCCGACGACGCCGTCTGGTCCGCCGAGGAGTTGGCGATCTGTTGGGCGAGGTCGGCCGAACGCTGTGCGATTTGCGAAATTTCTTTGAACACGTCACCGGTCCGGAGGGCCGAGGCGGATCCGGCCTCCACCGCCTGGGTTTCCTGCTCCATGGCGAGCACGGCGTCTTGCGTCTCCGTCTGAATGGCTTTCACGAGCTCGCTGATCTCGTGGGTGGCTTGGGTGGAGTTTTCCGCGAGCTTGCGGACCTGGTCCGCGACGACCGCGAATCGCGCGCCGGCTTCGCCGGCGCCCGCGGCCTCGATCGCGGCATTGAGCGCGAGCAGGTTGGTTTGCGAGGCGATCTCCTTGATGGTCGACACGATCTGCGAAATTTCCAAGGACCGGTCACCCAGACCCTTGATCTGCTTCGACATGCGTTGCACAGCGGACCGGATGCTTTGCATGTCCTGCACGGTCTCCTGCACGGCGACGTTGCCCCGCTCCGTCGCGGTCAACACTCGCTGGGCGCTCTCCGAGGAGGCGGCGGCGCTCTCGGCGACGCCGCGCATGGAAATGCTCAAGCCTTCGACCGACGTCGAGGTTTTGACGGACTCCTCAGCCTGGCGGCGGGCGGTGCTGGCCATCTGCCCGGCGGTCTCGCGCAGCGTCGACGCCGACTGGTTCACACGCCCTGCGGCATCACGGACTTGTTTGAGGAGGTTGGTGAATCGATCCAGCATCAGGTTGAACGCGTCAGCCATGTTGCCGAACATGTCGGCGGTCACCTCGCCGCGTCGGGTGAGGTCTCCCTTTCCGACCTCGTTCAGCATGATGAGGAACTCCGTCAGCCTTTTTTGCATGACGTTCCGTTCTTCCTCGGTCTGCACGAGGGCGGTGATTCGGTCGAGCATCTTGTTGAACGCACCGGCCATCTGGCCGAGCTCGTCCTTGCTGTGCATCTGGGCGCGGGCTTGGAGGTTGCCGGACGCGGCTTGCTCCGCGACCCGCGCGATGTGGGTGACGCCGCGGGAGAAGAAGCTCGCCAGCCAGTACCCGATCCCGCCCCCGATCATGATGGCGAGCAAAGCCCCGACGATGACGATTCGGGTGCGTGTGTTGGCGACCTCCTGACCATGGTCGTTCAAGTCCTTGGCCGTTTCACGAATCGTGTCGAGCAGCTTGCGGATGCGTGTGACGGCCTTGTTGTACTTGTTGGCGGATTCGACGGAGAGGGCGAGAATGCCGAGGTCGCGCATCATGCCGCGCTGGCTCTCCGTGAGGGTCGGTGAATGGCTGTCACGGAATGCGCTGATCGCTCCTTCGGTCGATTCGAAATAGGAGATCAGGGCCTGGCGCAGCTCCATGAGGTCCTGCGCCTCGCTGTTGCCTTGGGAGGAGACGCGCAGCTCGTGCTGGGCGAATTCGTCGAGAGGCCGCAGGGTCTCCTGCTTCAGGTTCGGCAGATGCCTGATGGCTTCCTCGAAGTCGACCTGCTTGATCGTCCGGCCCGCGTTCAGGAGCTGGTCGTGATAGAGGCCGAGGTTGCTGCTGCTCGCGCCGATGTTGGCGAGCGCCAGGGTGGATTCCTCGTACACCGTGCGGAGCTGGCCTCGGAGCGTCTGAAGGCCGAGCAAGCCCATGATGCCGACCATGACCAGGACGACCCCCACGGCCGCGAAACCCAGCATGAGTTTCCACAGGGTCTTCAGGTTCTTGAACCATGTCATATCCCAGAACATGTTGTTCCTCCTTCTAACCTGCTGTGTGCCGGCTCGAAGGCCGGCGAGCGCGTGGAACCCTCATGAATTCACGCAGGCCAGCAGTGACGGCACCTCGACGACTCCGCTGACCCGGTTCTCGATCCTCAACAAGGACGTGATGAATGGTCGTGACCCCCTCGAGCCCACGGTCGGGGACGCCTGCAACTCTTCCCTGCTCACGGTGCGGATCTCCGGCATGTGGTCCACCAGCACGCCGACCTGCTGTCCCTGATGCCGAATGACGACGACGAATTTCGGGCCGGGAGGTTCCACGGGGAAGCCCAGCAATGGCCGAAGATCGACCAGCGGAATGATCATGCCCCGCACGTTGGCCACGCCGGCGAACGCGGGCGGCATCTTGGGCACCGGGGTGATGGACTCGACCTCGAACACCTCCCGGACGCTCCCGAGATCGATGGCGAACAGCTCGCCGCAGAGGCTCACCAGGCACACCCTGACCGTCGCCTCGCTCTGTGCGTGATCGTCCGCTGCCGGGATTGGCAACGGTGTGGTCGGATGCGTCTCCATCGAACCTTTCTTCCCTGAAGGCGCCGGGGCTTACTTCAGGGCCTTCTTCACGGTGTTCAGGAGATCCTCGGCCTTGAATGGCTTGACGATGTACCCGTCGGCTCCCTGTTGCTGTCCCCAGAACTTGTCGCTTTCCTGCCCCTTGGACGTGCACAGGACGACGGGAATGCTCTTGAACCGATCGTTGTTCTTCAGGTCCCGGCAGGTCTGGAAGCCGTTCCGGCCCGGCATGACCACGTCCAGGATGATCAGATCCGCCGCTTCCGACGCCAGCTTGTCCTCCAGCTTCTCGGCGCTCGAGAACGACACGACCTGGTGGTTCGCCGACTTCAAGTAGCCCTCGATCATCTGCAGTTCCGCGTAGCTGTCATCCACCACGACGATCTTGCTCATCTTTCCGTTCCTCCGTGTAAGTCCGGTTCCGACGATGCGGATCGCCCGGGTCCCGGACGTCGCTGCCCTGTTACTTGACCGGCATCACCACGCTGATGGCGCCGCCGAGATCCCCTTCTTTCCAGCCTTCCTTCCGGCCTCCCGTGAGGTCCCGCTCCCCTTTTGGCGCGCCGTGGCACTTCAGGCAGGACGCCTTGGCGTACTCCGGGGACATGACGCGCAGCACCGGCTTGCCCGACATCATGGTGACCTTCGTGTAATCCTTGCCCCGCGGATAGCGGGGGTCGGCGAACAGTCGGAGCACATCCGCTTCGAATGCGTCGGGTCTGTTCGCGGGCCACCGATAATCGAGGCTGGTGAGCTTCAGCTTGATCCCGGTCTCCCGGTGAAACTTGTCGCCGGTCAGCCGGGCGAATTTCGCGGGCAGGACCCCCTTGAAGCCGATGCCTTGCTTGTTGATGACCGGCTGAAAGTCGCGGACCACCTCGCGCTGCGCGTAAAGCAGCTTCCGAAGCAGGTCGGCGCGCTTGCCCCTGCCGAGCGCATTGAGGTCGATGCCCGTCTGTGACAGGAAGCGCTCGATGGTTTGTTCGGCCATGATGTCCGGGGTGAAGCCCTTGTCGCCCGTCGCCGGGTCATTGATCAGCGCTTGGTTGTCGGAGATTACGCTGCGGCCGGTCTTGAGCAGCTTGATGAGCAGGTCCGCGGTCTTGGCTTCATCCGCCGCGAGCCCTGAAGCGGGAAGCAGGAATGCGCTCATGAGCATGCCGAGGACGAGCAGCAGTCGAGAGCGATACAGGTTCATGGCTCCCTCCTTCGAACGACGAAGAGAATGGTTCCCGAGCTTCGAGCGGGCAATGGCCCCGAGCGGGCCCGAGGGCGGAATTGCTCGTGATGACCCTCAACTGAAAATATAGCTGATTTGAAAAGAAGTCCCCTGGCGAGGCCTTCCTGCCGCTTTTGATGGTCAGCAACTTCTGTGCCGATAGGGGACTTGGGGGGGAGCCGGAAGTCAGAACCAGGGCGAAACGGGACAAAGCGTGAGGTTTGAACGACTTACTATCACGCGATAGCAGGCGCTATCATCCGCGGACGTCGCGCCCACGAGGGTAAAGTCCTTGTGATGCGCAGACTTGTTCAATGAAGGTGACGAATTTTGCGAATTCGCCCAAAAATTGACCGGATGGGCAGTAGGGCCGACCGGCCCGAAAAGACAAGTTTTCCAGGGCATCGAGGCCGTAATTCTTGAATGCGCATCAGTCGTTGCCGATGGTGCCGGTTCTCCTCAATCGCGTTCCCAGAGGAATTCGGGTTCACCCTGGGTCTTGGCGACCCATCGTGCCAGCACGAAGCACGCGTCGCTGAGACGATTGAGGAATCGCAGGATGCAGGCATCCAATGGCTCCTCACGAGAAAGGTGCAGACACACTCGTTCCGCTCGACGGCACACGGTCCGCGCTTGATGCAGGAACCCGGAAGTCTTGCCGCCGCCGGGCAGTATGAATTCCGAGAGGGGTGCCAGGTCTTTCTGGCAGTCGTCCATGAGGGTTTCCAGGTGCCGGACGTCTTGGTCCGTCACCTGTGGCATGTTGGCGAAGGTCTCGCCTGGGGCCGTGGCGAGCAGCCCGCCGATGTCGAACAGTTTGTTCTGGATCCAACGGAGCTCCTGCTCCAGACGGTCGGTGGACGGCGTCTTCACGACCTCGCCGTTGAAGACCCGGACCAAGCCGACGGCCGAGTTCAATTCATCGACTGTCCCGAAGGCCTCCACCCGCGGATGGTCCTTCCACACCTCTTGGCCCCCTGCCAGGCGCGTCTTTCCGCCGTCACCGGTTTTCGTGTAGACCTTCGTGATGCGCATTGCGGTCTCCGTTGGTTTG
>JBFKNO010000107.1:0-8742 GCA_041629275.1 Nitrospiraceae bacterium | reverse complement strand
GGCTGGAACGGCGCTCACGCGTGTGCCGTGTCTCCCCTCCTTTGTAAGGAGGGGTTGGGGGAGGTAGTCAAATCCAGTTTTGAGTTCTAAGTTTTGAGTTCTTAGTTTTGAGTGGTCTGGTTGTTAACAAAAAACTCAAAACTCAAGACTCAAAACTCAAAACTCAAAACTTTCCGGTCTACCCCACCTCACCTCCCCTTGCAAAGGGGAGGAAAGGAAATGTCACTGTGTGTGAATCATCAAGGGTTCAATCAGTGAATTGTCCGCAACCTCTACCTGGGAAGATGATGAGCCTCACGAGTCGACGACGAGCCGGTCAACGCGGCGAGCAGGGCCGTGGGCGCCGGGGTCTGGTCCCGGCGCTGATTCTGCTGGCACTGCTGGTCGCACCCGCCTTCGCGGCCGACCTCGTGCAGGACGTGCTGCGATGGGAAGAAGGGCGGTCTCGAGGGAATCCGGGCGCCCCGGTGGTCCTCATCGAATACTCGGACTTCACCTGCGGCTTCTGCCAGAAGTTTTTCCGGGAGACCTGGCCGAAGCTGAAGGCCAATTATGTCGACGAGGGGCGCGTGCTCTTCGTGTACAAGGACTATCCCCGCGCCGACAGCGGACCGGGCCTGGAGGGCGCGATTGCGGCGCGTTGTGCCGGCGAGCAGGGCCGGTATTGGCTCATGCATGATCGATTGTTGGGCAGGGGCGGGCGGTTCGACGACGCGGCCTTGGAACAGCATGCGAAGGCCCTCGAGCTCGATCTCACGGCCTTTGCCACATGCCGTCGAGCGGGGCTGCATGTGGACGAGATTCTCCAGGAGAAGGCGCAGGCGCTGCGGCTCGGCTTTCGCGGGACACCGGGGTTCATCTTGCTGCGGACCGACCGCGTGAAAGAGGAATCGGGACAGGTTCCGCTGATCGGCATTCCGGGCGCGTTGCCCTACGAAGTCTTCGAGGAGCAAATCGAGCGGTTGCTGGCGAACGGTCACGGGTGAGACAGGACTTGAATTCGCCCGCGGGCCCGCCTATGCTACTGCGTATGTGGTAAACAGACCATTCTCAGCGGGATGCGTTTCGATGGCACATGAGATCACATTCTGGACAATTGAATCGGAGGCGGGAGAGCCGGACCTGTGGGTCTGCATGTCCTGCCTGAGCGAGGCGTATCGGGGAAAGGTCCCCATACCCGACTGCCCCACGTGCCATGGCGTGTCCACCTACGAAGCGTTCTCCCTCGATTCGATCCGCGACTGGGGCACGGAGGAGCTGATCGCCAAGGCGGTCGCCGCGCAGTCGGAAGCGCCTTCCCCCCAGCCAAGCGAGGTTCCTGCTCCCGACGCCACCGAGTAGCAGACGGACCTCATCGGAACCGACCCATTGGCATCCAGCCGCCCACTTCTCATCGCAGGGCAGTGGAAATCGACTCCGACCACTGTCCGGATCATCAACCCCTTCGACGGAAGCCTGCTCGCGGAGGTCTGCCAGGGAGGTCCCCAGGAAGCCGAGGAGGCTGCACAGGCGGCCGCCACCGCGTTCGAGGCGTCGCGCCTCCTCCCCGCTCACGCACGTGCCGCCCTGCTTCACCGCATCGCGGAGGCCCTGGCCGTCCGGCAAGAGGAGTTCGCCCGGTGCATCGCGGGTGAAGCCGGCAAACCGATCTCCGACGCCCGGCGCGAGGTGTCACGCGCCATGCAAACCTTCACCATCGCGGCGGAGGAGGCGAAGCGCATCCCCGGCGGCGTCGTCCCGCTCGATCTCACCCCGGGAAGCGAGTCCTACCTCGGTGTGACCCGCCGGTTTCCCGTCGGCCCCGTGTTGGGCATCACGCCGTTCAACTTTCCCTTGAACCTGGTCGCCCACAAGGTGGCGCCCTGTCTGGCGGCCGGCAACACGATGGTCCTGAAGCCCGCGCCGCAGACGCCGCTGACCGCCCTCCTGCTCGGCGAGGTGGTAACGCAGGCGGGTGCCGTTCCCGGCGCGCTGAACATCCTGCCCTGCGAGAATACGGTGGCCGAGCGCTTGGTGACGGACGAGCGCTTCAAGCTGTTGAGCTTCACCGGCAGCGCGCCGGTTGGATGGATGCTCAAGAGCAAAGCCGGGCAAAAGCGGGTCGTGCTGGAGCTGGGCGGCAACGCGGGCGTGATCGTGGAGCCGGATGCCGACGTGAACCTCGCGGCGAGCCGCTGCGCGGCGGGCGGATTCGGCTATGCCGGCCAAACGTGTATCTCCGTGCAGCGGATCCTCGTGCATGAGCGCATTGCCGACCGCTTCACGGAGGTCCTGCTGGAGCGGGTCCGGGGCTACAAGGCGGGGGACCCGCTCGACGACCGCACCGTCGTCGGCCCGTTGATCAATGAGGCTGCCGCCTGCCGCATCGAAAGCTGGATCGGAGAGGCGGTGGCGCAGGGAGGGCGGGTGCTCCTCGGCGGCAAGCGGTCGGGGGCGCTCCTGGAGGCCACGGTGATGTCGAATGTCCACCCGCACATGAAGGTCTCGAGCCAGGAGGTCTTCGGCCCCCTGGTGACGGTGACGCCGTACGCCCGGTTCGCGGACGCCATTCGCGCGCTGAACGACTCGGAATACGGACTCCAGGCGGGCGTGTTCACGCAGGACATCGACCGGATCTTCTCCGCGTTTCGGGATCTCGAGGTCGGGACGGTGCTGGCCAACGAAATCCCGACGTTCCGGGCCGATCATATGCCCTACGGCGGCGTCAAAGGCTCCGGGCTGGGGCGCGAAGGCGTGCGCTATGCGATCGAGGAGATGACCGAGCTCAAGCTCCTGGTGCTCAATCTGCGCGACCCCCAAGAGCGCTGAGTGTTCCCGCCGAAAAAAAACTCTTGCAAATATTGCGCATTCGTCGACAAGTTGATACAACTGCGCCCTGACTGGACCAGGCGACGTCGCTCCGGCTGAGGCTGCGACCGGAGCGATTCGGGCCATGCGGCGACCCATCCCAACGGTCAAGCGAAACGCACGGCTTGGACGCGGGTGGCCGGCAAGGGAGGCGAGATGGTTCCGACTCACATGTTTCTGACTCGGGGGGTCGGCGTGCACAGGGAGAAGCTCGCCTCCTTCGAGCAGGCCCTGCGCAGTGCCGGTGTGGCCTACTGCAACCTCGTCAGTGTCTCCTCTATCCTTCCTCCGGGCTGCAAGATCATCCCCCGTAAACGCGGGGAGGCGCTCCTCAAACCGGGGCAAATCACCCACTGCGTCATGGCGCGATCGGAGACCAGCGAACGAAGCCGCCTGGTCTCGGCTTCCGTCGGCATTGCGGTCCCGACGGACCGACGGAGCTACGGATACCTCTCGGAGCACCACGGGTATGGGGAAACGGACGAGGAGGCGGGCGAGTACACCGAAGACCTCGCGGCCCAGATGCTGGCGACGACCCTGGGCATCGCATTCGATCCGGACACCGCCTGGAAAGAACGCGAGCAAGTCTTCAAGATGGGCGGAAAAATCGTTCGCACCATGCATATCACCCAATCCGCGGTCGGCAAAGCCAATCGATGGACCACCGTCGTCGCGCTCGGCATTTTCATCCCGAACGAGAACATTCCGGACAACCCACGGCGACGTCGGTAAGGGTGGGAGTCGCGCACCGAGCCAGCGCGACCCGTTGCCCGACGCACGTGGCGCCAACGAGAGGGCGACGCGCATGAGCCTGCCGCCGGGCTGGTTGGGGCTCGCCGACAATTTTCTGGGAATTCCCGAGCCCTGGTGCCATCCGGACCAGGCCGGCGTCTACATCCTTCCCGCCCCCTACGAGCATACCTCCAGCTATGTAAAGGGATCCGATCGAGGGCCCGCCGCGATCATCGAGGCGTCCCAGCAAGTCGAGCTGTACGACGAGACCCTCGCCGCGGAGCCGTATCGCGAGTGGAGGGGGGTGGCCACCAGGGCGCCCCTCGAGCTGGGGGGGCGTGTCGATGCGGAGGCCGTGGAGGCGATCGACGGCTTCGTCGCGCCGCTCATCGACGCGGGGCGCTTCCTCGTGACACTGACGGGCGAGCACACCGGGGCGCTGGGGGCGATTCGGGCGCACGCGCGTCGCTTCCCGGACATGTGCGTCCTGCAGATCGACGCGCACGGCGATCTGCGGCAGGCCTACCAAGACAACCCGTTCAGCCACGCGAGCGTGATGGCCCGCGTCGCTGATGACGGCCTGCCCCTCGTGCAAGTCGGCATCCGCTCGATCTCGCCCGAAGAGATTGACCGGATCAGGACGTCGGGCGCCATTTCGACCTTCTTCGCCGCCGATTTGCTCGACCCCTCGGGTCGCTACCATGGCCGGGCGGCCAATTGGATTCCGGAAGTCGTCAAAGCCTGCACGGGCCCCGTCTACCTGACCTTCGATTGCGACGGGCTCGATCCCTCGATCGTGCCGGCCTTGGGGACGCCGGAGCCGGGGGGGCTCGGCTGGTACGACGTGCTGGCGCTCGTCAACGCCGTCGCCCAGGGCCCCGGGATTGTGGGCATGGACGTCAGCGAGATCGCCCCGATCGACGGCCTCGTCGCCCCGCAGTTTGCGGTCGCGCGCTTGATTTATCGCATCCTCGGACGAGTGCGGCGGGGGCGTCGCTGGCAGGGCTGAGCGGGATACTGGGGAGGGGGAAAGGCCAGGGGGCACCGCGGACGCATGGAGACAGCGACGTGACCGAGAAGAAAAAAACCGCCCGAGCTGAGGCTGACGCCCCCGACCCCGGGCGTGAGGGTCCACTGGTCGGCATCGTCGGCGGGAGCAAGACGGATCTCCCCATTCTCGAAAAGAGCGTCGCGGTCCTCACCCAGCTCGGCGTCCCCTGCGAGCTTCGCGTGGTCTCAGCCCACCGTACCCCCGATCGACTCTTCGAGTACGCGGAACGCGCGGCCGAGCGCGGAATCGAGGTGATCATTGCCGGGGCGGGTGGGGCTGCCCATCTGCCGGGCATGCTTGCCGCCAAAACGCACCTGCCGGTCATCGGCGTCCCCATGCCCACGGAGCATCTACGCGGGTTGGACTCCCTCCTGTCGATCGTCCAGATGCCCCGGGGAATCCCCGTGGCGACGGTCGCCATCGGCGGGGCCGAGAACGCCGCCCTCTTGGCAGCCCAGATCCTTGCCGGCCATAATCGCTTCATCCGCGCCCGCATCAAGGAGTTCCGCGCTCAGCAGACGCGCGCGGCCGTCGAATCCTCACCCGAGCATGGTGCCGAGCGCGGACCATCCGGCCGACGCTGACGAAGCCACGGCTCAGGGCTGGCGTCGAGTCCCGGTTTCAGGGCATGGAGTGCGTGTGATTCTACCCGGTGCGACGATCGGCATGCTTGGTGGCGGCCAGCTTGGGCACATGTTCGCCGTCGCGGCACGCCGTTTGGGTTATGGCGTGGCCGTCTGGGATCCGGATCCGGCGGCGCCGGGTCTGAGGGGCGCGGACGTCCCGCTCATCGCGGACTTTCGTGACGACGAGACGTGCCGGCGCTTCGCCGCGTCCGTCCGGGCGGTCACCTACGAATGGGAAAACGTGCCCGCGGAGACCTGCCGCCGCCTCGAGGAGAGCGTGCCGGTCCGGCCGAGCGCGCAGGTGCTGCACATTCTCCAGAACCGGGTCAGTCAGAAGCGCTATTTGGCCGAGCACGGAATCACGGTCACGCCGTTCCGCGCCGCCACGTCGGTCGAGGAGCTCGCCTGTGCCGGTCAGGTCGGGTTTCCCTGTCTCTGCAAGACGGCCACGACCGGGTATGACGGCAAGGGACAGTGGAAGCTGGCTCACGAGGAGGACGTGGCTCGGTTGCAGGCCGAGCTCGCGGGACGAGGCGTGCCCCGGACGGACTACATCCTGGAACAATGGGTCGCCTTTGAACAAGAGATCTCCGTCTTGGTGGTCCGCTCGGCGCGAGGGGGCCTCCGTCTGTATCCGGCGGTCGAGAACGTCCACGAGGGAGGCATTCTCCGGATGACGAGGGCGCCGGCCCTTCTCCCGGCTGCGCAATCCGAGAAGGCGCGGGCGTTGGCCCGCGCGGCTGTGGAGGCGCTCGATGGCATCGGTGTGTTTTGCGTGGAGATGTTCGTGTTGCGCGACGGGGAGCTCTACGTGAACGAGGTGGCCCCCAGGCCGCACAACTCCGGCCATTACACCCTGGACGCCTGTACCGTGTCACAATTCGAGCAGCAGGTCCGCGTCCTCTGCGACCTCCCGCTCGGGGAAGCGCGACTCCTTGCCCCGGCCGTCATGATCAATCTGATCGGGGAGGACCTCCTGCGGATCCAGGCCGAGCCGGAGCTCGGCGCGCTGCTCGCCGTGCCGGGCGCCAAGCTGCATCTGTACGGAAAACGATCCGTCCGTCCGCGGAGGAAGATGGGGCACGTGACCTTCATCGGGGAGAAACCGGAAGCGCTCTGGGAAGCGGGCCGAGCGCTTCGCTCAAGGCTTCAGCCGGTAGGGTCAGCGATGGGGGATCCGCCGGGCGAGAAGCGCGGCCGACAGACGTAGCTGCCGCATCTCATGCGGCCACACTCGGCACCATAAAGATGGTGCGGTTCGACAGGCTCACCGCCCTGAGCCCAGTCGAAGGGCAGCTAGGCCATGCGGTATGAGCATAGAATGGTTTTCACAATGTCGGCCGGGCTCTTAGAAGGGTTCCGATGGGTCTCGTTGTGAAGAGAGTCGCGCCTGCATCTGCTCGTCTGGAAGGCCGATCCGGGCCAGTCCGATCGCCTGGGCATGCGCGGCGAGATGGACCGTCAGCGATTCCTGGAACCATTTTTCCGGGAAGGGTTGCGAGCCCTCGATGACTCGGTAAGGGAGCTCGTCCTTCCAGAGCGTCTGGCCCTTGGCGTCCACCAGCGTGAGCGTCAGTCGGTTGGATGTCACGGTCTTGTTTCCCCACTTGTCCGTCTGGACCCGGCCCGTCACGACCGTCCCGAACAAGACACAATCCACCTGGGCCTGTGAGGCGATCGCTCGCGCGAGGCCGTGATGGTCTCCGGCGGGTTTGAGGGAAGAGCGCCCCTCGGCGGAGCGGTCCGTGAGCTGATCGGGGCCGACGACCCGCAATGCGCTCATGTGTCGAAAGGCCACGGAGAAGCGCGTCGCCATGGCCTCGTCGCCCGCGAAGGGGGACACCGCCACGCTGCCCGTGTGGTCGAGCGCGACCCATGCGTCCGCCGGCGCGACCCACGTATTCTCGAAGGGTTCAAACTCGACGGAGCCGCTCATGGTCGTGCCGACGCCGACCGCGGTCACCCACGCGACGGCAAGGCATCCCTGGAGCAATGCGGCGATAATGGCCAGCAAGATGCCGATGCCGAAGCGCTGAAACATCTCGATGTACATCGTGATCTCCTTCGTCCGACTGAGCGGCGCGCTCAAGGGCAACGCCTGCTGAAGAATTTGCAGATTCGGTGCCAAGGCCAGCCCCCCTCGACGGGAAGATGGGCTTTTAAGTTCAATGTGTTACGAAGCCCTACGGGACGCTCGGCTCGACGAGTGAACAATCCGCGTCAACCCATGCGCGGGAAAGGGCCAGCCGGATGAAAGGGCACGCGGGCCCTCCCACGCACAAGAGATCTTCGAATTGGGGCCGGAGGAACCGGATTAGATGATGAGGAGACCGACGAAAAGAAAGGATGATCGAACGACGGGACGAGCCGTCTCGAAGACGGATAGGCCGGGGAAATCCTATGCCTGGTCGACGACGGTGTCAACAAAACAATGACGCGGAGTCGGCAAGGCCATCGCGCGTCCCATTCTGTCATTTCCGCGAAAGCGGGAATCCATCTGTTCCACCACGAGAGCCAGAAAGATGGATCCCCGCTAGAAACCGCGGGGATGACGGAAGGATACCTACAAGCTCAGCAGCCGGAACTTTCCCTTTTCACCACCGATAGGTGTCGAACGGCCGGTGCCGCGGGGGCGCAAAAAAGCGGACGTGGGGGTATTTGAAGAAGCCGATCAGGGCCATGCCGGCGACGAAGCCCCCGATGTGGGCGAAGAATGCGACGCCGCCGCCTCCGCGGCCGATGCCGGCACTGCCGCTGATGAGCTGAAACAGAAACCACAAACCGAGAACCAGCCCAGCCGGGACATACATGACACGGATGAAGAAGAAAATGGGGATCAGGACCATCACCTCAGCCCGCGGAAACAACAGGAGATAGGCACCCAGAATGCCGGAAATGGCCCCGCTCGCGCCAACCATGGGAATTTCCGAAGACGGATTGGTCATGGCGTGCGAGAGGGCGGCGATGATGCCGCAGACGACATAGAACAGGATGAAACGGGTGTGGCCCATCACGTCCTCGATGTTGTTGCCGAAGATCCAGAGGTAGAGCATGTTGCCGATCAGATGCATCCAGCCGCCGTGCAGGAACATGCTCGTGATGAGACTCATGGCCGGTGGGATCGTCGCGAGGTCAGGCGGCAGAGACGCCTGACCGAACACGACGGCAGGAATGGCTCCGAAGGTGAAGACGAACGCCTCGCTGGTCCGTGGAGGGAGAGACGCCTGGTAGAGGAAGACCAGCACGCAGGTGCCGATGAACGCGATGGTGAGGAACGGCATCAGCCGGGTGGGGTTGTCGTCGTGGAGAGGAATCATAGCAAGCGGGAAGATCCTTCTTAGCTCAAGCGCCGCTCCCGCGGGTCCTGTCGCCGAACAGCCCAGCCGTGCTCGCTCCAGCAGCCTTCGCCAAGGCTTCGGCCGCCAGGCCCGCCGACCGGCCCTTCCGCTGCGCGCGGCCGGGCGCCCGTTCGGCGCCACCCGCGGC
>JBFKNO010000106.1:0-8755 GCA_041629275.1 Nitrospiraceae bacterium | reverse complement strand
CGCGACCCTGGCCCAGGGCGCCGAACGGCTGCTGAAGGAACACCGCCTGTCGCACGGCGCCATGCGCACGATGGGCACCCCGCGCCGCCTCGTGCTCATCGTCGAGGAGGTGAGCGCCCGGCAGGCGCCCTTCGTGAAGGAAGCGCTGGGGCCACCCAAGGCCGCGGCCTTCGATGCCTCCGGCCAGCCGACGAGGGCGGCCTTAGGATTCCCCACGGGGCAGGGCGTCGCCGTCCAAGACCTGGAGATCCGGCAGACGCCGAAGGGGGAGTACGTCTGCGCGGTGAAGCGCGAGCCGGGCCTGGCCTCGGCGACGGTGCTGGCCGATGTGTGCCCGGCCCTGATCCAGTCGCTCACTTTTCCCAAGACGATGCGATGGAACGCGACGGGCGTGCGATTCGCCCGGCCGATCCGCTGGCTGCTGGCGCTCTGTGGCGGGCAGGTGGTGCCCTTTCAGATCGGCGGCGTCACCAGCAGCACGCGCACGTGGGGACACCGGTTCCTCGCCGGCTCCGGCGGTCGGGCGGGTGGTCCCCGTGTCGTGAAAGGCGTGCGTGACTACCTCAATGCGCTGGCGCGGGCCGGGGTCGTCCCGGAGCCGGACCGGCGTCGGGACATGATCGTGACCCAACTGGCGGAGCTGGCGGCATCGGTCAAGGGAGAGCCGGAGCACGACGAGGATCTGCTCGAGCAGGCGGTCTTCACCGTTGAATGGCCGCAGGCGATCCTGGGCAGCTTCGATCGCGCGTACCTGGCCGTGCCGGCGGAAGTCCTCAAGACGGCCATGAAGGAGCATCAGGGCTTCTTCCCGGTGGTGGACCATGAGGGCAAGCTGCTGCCGCGCTTTCTTTCGGTCAGCAACATGAAGCTCCGCAACATGGAGCTGATTCGCAAGGGGAACGAGCGCGTTTTGGCGGCGCGCCTCGCAGACGCGAAGTTCTTCTACGAGGAAGATCGGAAGGTCAGCCTGGCCGATCGGGTGGACAAGCTCAAGGGGGTCATCTTCCACCAGAAGCTCGGCAGCCTCCATCAGAAGACCGGCCGCATCATGGCCCTGGGCGCGAAGATCGCCGATGCGCTCGGCGACCTGGACCTCATGGAGACGGTCCGACGGGCGGGTCAGCTCAGCAAGGCCGACTTGCTCTCCGGGATGGTCGGGGAGTTCCCGAGCCTGCAGGGCGTCATGGGGGGCGAGTACGCCAGGCTCGACGGGGAGGCGGCGGACGTCTGCGCGGCGATCCGCGAGCAGTACCTGCCGCGTGCCATGGAGGGTGACTTGCCGGGGACCCCGGCCGGGCAGGTGCTCTCGCTGGCCGACCGCCTGGACACGATCGTCGCCTTCTTTCACGTGGGCGTCATTCCGACCGGCAGCGAGGACCCCCTCGGCCTGCGCCGGCACGCCTCGGCGGTGGTGCGCATCCTGATCGAGGGACCGCTGCGGCTGGACCTCCGAGAGCTCGTCGCCCAGGCCCGCGCGAACGTTGAGGCCCAGGGGTTTCAGCGCCCCGCGCCGGCGGCACCAGGGAAATCCAGACCCATCGAAATTGAGGAGTTCTTGCTGGACCGATTGCGCTATTATGGGAGGACGGTCCACGGCCTGAGGGAGGACGTCATGGAGGCGGTGATCAAGGGCGCCGCGGGACGCTCCCTCGATCTCGTGGATCTGCTCGCGCGCATGCAGGCCCTCCAGGGCATTGCGCGGCGGCCCGAGTTCGATCCCTTGATCATCGGATTCAAGCGCGCGCACCGGCTCACGCAGAAGGAGCAATGGGATCGCGGGGCGATCGACCCGCATCGATTTCAGAACGCGAGCGAGGAAACCCTGTTCCGGCACCTGGAGGATGCCGTCGCCCGCGTCCCGGCGTGCCTGAGCCAAGGCCGGTACGAGGAGGGGCTGGATCTTCTCGTCGGCTTGAAGCCGGCCATCGACGCGTTCTTCGAGGGGGTGATGGTCAACGCGGAGGATCCGGCGCTGCGCGCGAATCGGCTGTCTTTGCTGCAGGCTGTCGCCGATCTGTTCGTCACCTTCGCTGATTTTTCGGCCGTGATGGTCGAAAGCAAGTAGGCGATGGACGTGATCTCTCAACGCGATGAACGCGGACCCCACCAGATCCGGCGAGGCGGGCCCTGTCCCGGAGGCGGAGCACCGCGACTCCGAGGTGCGCCGCTACGCCTCGCGGGTCACGATCACGATCATCGTGCTGTGCAACACCGTTCTTCTGCTCGGCCTGTGGACCAGCGGGATCGACCTGGATCGACTCATCCGGACCCCGGATGTCTTCGATCCGAAGAAGGATGTCTGTCTTCGTGTTGGCTGGCACAAGGTCAGGGGGGTGGACAAGCCGATCCGGCTCTGCTCGGAGTGGATCAACCTGTCGGATCGCTCGGGCCAGACCCACACCTTCCAGCGCGACACGTCGGTGGTCGAGGGCGCCGACGGGAGACTGTATTTCGACCACGGCCCGCAGGTGGACTATCGGATCGTCGTGCTCGGGATCTTTTTTCTCGTCATCATCAGCGCCGGCATCATGTCGAATCGATATTTGATCGCGCGGTATCGCGCGCGCCTGGAGGAACGACGCGACGGCGCGTCCACCACGTCATAGTCGATCATTCGTATACGCTTCAAGGGGGAGTGTGACCGTGGCGACGAAGAAATACGTCTACTTTTTCGGGGGCGGGAAAGCCGAAGGCACCGGCGACATGAAGAACCTGCTGGGCGGGAAGGGCGCCGGCCTGGCCGAGATGACGAATCTCAAGGTATCGGTCCCCGCCGGGTTCACGATCAGCACCGAGGCCTGCGTCGAGTATTTCCGGCGCGGGAAGACCCATCCGCCGGGAATGTGGGAGCAGGCGATGCAGGCGCTCCGCAGAGTGGAGCGGACGATGGGCGCGCGCTTCGGTGATCCCGCCAACCCGCTCCTCGTCTCCGTCCGGTCAGGCGCGCGGGCGTCGATGCCGGGCATGATGGACACGGTCCTCAATGTCGGCCTCAATCAGCGCACGGTCGAGGGGATCGCGGCCAAGACCCGCAACGAACGATTCGCCCAGGACAGCTATCGACGCTTCATCACGATGTTCGGCAGCATCGTGATGGGCCTCGAGCGGGAGCAGTTCGAGGAGCTGCTGGACTCGAAAAAGAGAGAGGTCGGCGCCCGCACCGATACCGAGCTGGACGCGAAAGCGTTGAAGGACCTGGCCACCCGCTTCAAGGCGCTGGTCAAGAAGGACAGCGGGCGCGAATTCCCCGAGGACCCGAACGAGCAACTGCGCATGGCGGTGAGCGCGGTCTTTTCGTCCTGGTACGGGGCGCGGGCGGTCACCTACCGCAAGCTCTACAACATTCCCGAGACATGGGGCACGGCGGTCAATGTCGTCGCCATGGTCTTCGGCAACATGGGGGAGACCAGCGGGACGGGCGTCGCCTTCACCCGGGATCCCGCGACCGGACAGAGGATCTTCTTCGGCGAGTGCCTGACGAACGCGCAGGGCGAGGACGTGGTGGCCGGGATCCGCACCCCGCTGCCGGTCAGCGCCTTGAAGGACAAGCTGCCTCGCGCCTACAAGGAGCTCGAGGCCACCTACAAGAAACTCGAGCGCCACTACCGGGACATGCTCGACCTGGAGTTCACGATCCAGGAGGGCAAGCTGTACATGCTCCAGACGCGGGTCGGCAAACGCACCGGCATTGCCGCGGCCCGCATCGCCGTGGAGATGGTGCGGGAAGGCCTGATCAAGAAACGCGAGGCGGTCCTGCGGGTGGCGCCCGATCAATTGTCGCAGTACCTGTATCCCATCTTCGACCTCGCCGAGGAGGGCAAGCACACCCCCTTGGGCAAGGGACTCCCGGCCGGACCCGGCGCCGCCGCGGGGAAGATCGCGCTGACCGCCGACCGCGCCGTCGAGATGCAGGCCGCGGGCGAGCAGGTGGTGCTGGTGCGCCAGGAGACGAGCCCGGACGACATTCACGGCATGAACGCCGCGCTGGGTTTTCTCACGGCGAGAGGGGGAATGACCTCTCATGCCGCCGTTGTCGCACGACAGATGGGGAAAGTCTGCGTCGCCGGCTGTGACGCGGTCGAGGTCGAGAACGCGACGACGGTCAAGATCGGCGGCCGCAGGTTCAAAGAAGGGGAATATTGCTCGATCAACGGGTCGACCGGCAATGTCTACGACGCCTACATCCCGGTGGTGGAATCCGAGGTCCTCCAGGTCCTGCAAGGCACGCTCGATCCCAAGAAATCGGACAAGTACCAGACCTTTGCGACGCTGCTCTCGTGGGCCGACGAGCACCGCACCCTTCGCGTGCGGGCCAATGCCGACGTCCCCGATCAGGCGAAGATTGCGCGCGGCTTCGGCGCCGAGGGCATCGGCCTCTGCCGGACCGAGCACATGTTCTTCGCGGAGGACCGCATCCCCGTCATGCAGAAGATGATTCTGGCGAAAACCCGCGAGGACCGCGAGCGCTACCTCGAGCAGCTCCTTCCGCTCCAGAAGCAGGACTTCATCGGTTTGTACCGGCAAATGAAGGGGTTTCCGGTCACCATCCGCCTGCTGGATCCCCCTCTGCACGAATTCCTCCCCAAGCGCGAGGACCTGATGGTGGAAATCGCGCGTCTCGAGCTGACCGGCGGGGAGCCGGCTTTGCTGGAGGAGAAACGGCAACTGCTCGCGCGAGTGGAGGAGCTCCACGAGTTCAACCCCATGCTGGGGTTGCGCGGATGCCGCCTGGGGATCACCATGCCGGAGATCACGCGCATGCAGACGCGCGCCATCATCGAAGCGGCCTGCGAGCTGGCGCACGAGGGGCACAAGGTGGTGCCGGAGATCATGATCCCGCTCGTGGGGATGGTGTCGGAGATGAAGGCGCAGAAGGATCTCATCCGCGAGGTCGCGCAGCACACGATGAAGCAGGCGGGCGTCACGCTCTCCTACCTCGTCGGCACCATGATCGAGCTGCCCAGGGCCGCGGTCACGGCGAGGGAGATCGCCCGCGAGGCGGAGTTCTTCTCCTTCGGCACCAACGACCTCACGCAGACCACCTACGGCTTCTCCAGGGACGACGCGGCCAAGTTTCTCGCGATCTACAAGACGCAGAACATTCTCGACTTCGATCCCTTCGCCGTGCTGGACCGTGAGGGCGTCGGCACGATGATGCGACGCGCCATCTGGGACGGGCGGCACACGAGGCCGACCATCAAGCTGGGCATCTGTGGCGAGCACGGCGGCGACCCCAGCTCGGTCGAATTCTGCCATGAGCTCGGCCTCGCATATGTCAGTTGCTCGCCGTACCGGGTCGCCATCGCACGCCTGGCCGCCGCGCACGCCGCCCTGGCGGAGCGCGACACCGCGGCCGCCGCCAAGCCCGCCCGAGCCAGGCGGAGCGCCGCGCGTCGGACCTCCTCCTCCCGAGCCCGGACCTCACGCAAACGGCGGTGACCGCGTCTCCTCGCGATACCCGGTACATGGCCCTCGCGCTGCGCTTGGCGGCGAGGGCGCGCGGGGCCACGAGCCCCAACCCCATGGTCGGAGCCGTGGTGGTCGCCGGGAAGCGGATCGTCGGAAAGGGCTACCATCACCGGGCCGGCGGGGCCCACGCGGAGATTCTGGCCCTCCGACAGGCCGGCCCCCGAGCCAGGGGCGCCACGCTCTACGTCACGCTCGAACCCTGCTCGCACCGGAACAAACGCACGCCTCCCTGTGTCCCCGCCGTCCTGGCCTCCGGGCTGCGCCGCGTCGTCGTCGCGATGCCGGATCCCAATCCACGCGTCCGCGGACGCGGGATCCGGCGGCTGCGGCGCGCCGGTCTGCGAGTCGACGTCGGCTGCCTGCAGCCGCTCGCCGAGCGTCTGAACGAGCACTATGACCACTGGGTCCGGACTGGGCTGCCGTTCGTCGTCCTGAAGAGCGCGATGACGCTCGACGGGAAGATTGCGACGGCGAGGGGAGAATCGCGATGGATCACCGGCGAAGTGGCCCGCCGGCATCTGCACCGCCAGCGACGGAACTTCGACGCGATCCTGGTCGGCGTCGGGACGGTGCTGCGCGACGACCCCCGGCTCACGGCTCGAGCCGGCGACGGTCATGCGGCCGGGCGGCAACCCCTCCGGGTCATTCTGGACAGCCGGCTGCGCACCCCCTCGAGGGCGGCGATCTTGAAGGGAGCCTCCGCTCATACCTTGATCCTCACCCTCCCGGGCGCTCCCCGCAGCCGGATGGAGCGCCTGCGATCCCCCTGCGTCTCCGTGGCCACCTTGGCGGGAAGGCCAGGGCGGGTCTCGTTCACCGCCTGTCTTCGATACCTCGGCCGCGCGGGCATCACGAGCGTGCTGATCGAAGGCGGGAGCGAGGTCAACGCTTCCGCACTGGCAAGCGGGCTCGTCAACCGGGTGCTCCTCTACGTGGCGCCGAAGCTGCTGGGCGGGCAGGATGCCAAGGACGTCATCGGCGGGATCTCGCCGCGCCGCCTCGCCGATGCCTGTGACCTCGACGAATGGCGGACGCGTTGGCTCGGGCGCGACCTCCTCATCGAGGGGACGCTTCGGCGGCGGCTCCCGTCTCGAGGCCACCGCCGGTAAATCGAGCTTGCCGGAAACTGCGCAGGTACCATGCCTTTTCCCTCTCCCTCCTCTGGAGGGAGAGGGAAGATCATTGGCCCCCGAAGCACAGAAGAACCACAACGATCATATTCAGATGCTGAAGACCGGGACAAACACGGACCACCGAGCCCAAGGCCAGCGCCGGCCGGTGTTCACGATGCTCGCGATCATCCTGCTCTTGCTTACGACCGACGCTTTTGCCGGCTCACAGGCACCTGAGCGCGGAACCGCCGCAGCGGCAAGGACCACGCTCGCCCCGCTGGTTCATGAATACGTGATGACGGGGGACCGCGAGCGCGCCGGCACCCTCCTGCGCTCGATCCGGCAGGAGCCGGGCGCGACGGTCGAGACCGTGGAAGCCATCCTTCGCGAGGGACCGCGCTATGCGCCCCGGCCCATCGGCTCGCTGCCGAGCCAGCCGGTCGAGAGCCGGGGACGCCAATACACGTTCGGGCTCTACGTGCCGGCGTCCTACACCCCGGAGCAGGCCTATCCGCTCGTGCTCTGCCTGCACGGCGCCGGATTCACGGGGGATGCGTATCTGGAGCGCTGGCAGCCGCGCCTGGGCGATCGCTACATCCTCGCCTGTCCCACGCTCTGGCGGGGCGATTGGTGGACGAGGACGGCGGAGCACCTCGTCCTGGCGACGCTGCGGACGGTCGCCGCCCAGTACCGGATCGATCGCGACCGGGTCTTCCTCACCGGCATGTCCAACGGCGGCATCGGCGCGTGGCTCATCGGGTCCCACCATGCGCCGCTGTTCGCCGGCCTCGCGCCGATGGCCGGCGGGCTCGACGACGTGTTGTTCCCCTTCCTGGACAACCTCCGCCACACGCCCGTGTACATGATCCACGGCCGACGCGACCAGGTCATGCCCGTGGACTTGAGCCGGTCGATCGCCCGGAGGCTGACCGAGCTGGGGTACACCTACACCTTCCGCGAGCACGACCGCACGCACCCCATGGCTGGCGGGCATTTCTTCCCACGACAGGAGCTTCCCGATCTCGTCGCGTGGCTCGACGACCAGCGGCGTGGTCCGCCGCCCCACACGATCGTGGTCGTGCGCGACGCGTCGCACCTGGGCACCTTCGGCTGGGTGCGGATCGACGCCACGGATCGCATTGCCGCGTTGACGGAGAATCTCATCGAAGGACGCGACGCGCTGATCGCGGATCGCGTCTATGCCAGGCTCGAAGCCGACGTCGTCGGGCCGAATCGCATCGCGCTGCGTACGGAGCGGGTCCGTCGCGTCACCCTCTTCCTCAATGAAGATCTGGTCGATCTCTCCCAGCCGGTCACCGTGCTCATCGACGGTCAGGAAGCTTTCAGCGGCCCGGTCGAGGCGAACGTGACGACACTCCTGCGCCAGGTCCGGCTTCGCCATGACTGGTCGAGACTGTATCCCGTCGAGCTGCGGCTGTCGGTGCCGGCCACTGATGAAAAAAGGATAGAGTGACATGCGTATCCCTCCCCTTTGTAAGGGGAGGTGAGGTGGGGTAGATCGCAGAGTTTTGAGTTTTGAATTTTGAATTTTCAGTTTTGAGTTGAGACCCAGACACTCAAAACTGAGAACCCAAAACTCACGACTGGATTTGACTACCTCCCCCAGCCCCTCCTTACAAAGGAGGGGAGACCTGTTGAAGGCGACCATGAGCTCCGACCGAGCGTTCATCACCCTCTGCGCCGCGGGCTTCGTCTGCTTTCTCAGCTACAACCAGGTGAGAATGCCGGCGCTGGCGTTGTTCGCCGAGTCTCTCGGAGCCGGCGCGGCCGCGGTCGGAGTCATCGTGGCCACCTCCACGTTCTCCGGCGTGCTCCTCAAGCTTCCTGCCGGCGCCCTGTCCGATGTCTGGGGCCGAGCGCGCATCCTGAAAGCTGGGGCGCTCGCCTTCGCGCTGCCGCCGTTCGCCTATCCCTTCGTCTCGGACGTTGAGGTGCTGACGGGGCTCCGCCTCCTCCACGGCTTGGCCACGGCACTCTTCGCGCCGGCGGCCCTCGCGGTCGTGGCGGATCTCTTCGCGACCCGCCGGGGGGAGGCCATGGGATGGTATACGGCATCGACCCAGGCCGGCGGCTGGGCGGGGCCGCTGATGGGGGGCTGGCTGATCTACGCCTCGGGATTTTCCACGACCTTCGTCGCGGCCGGCGTGGTCGGG
>JBFKNO010000105.1:0-8766 GCA_041629275.1 Nitrospiraceae bacterium | reverse complement strand
CGCGTTGAGCTTCTTCATCGCATCCTTGTCGAAGAACTTCATATACCGCTCGATGCGGTCGGGGTCGTCGATGCGCTCCTCCTGTCGCATTCCGCTGGCAAGCTTGTACTTGCGAATCAACACCGGCATGGGTCCTCCTCTCGAACGCCTGCGGTCCCTGTTCTGCCAAAGCCGGATAAAATAACGAAAACATTCCTCCCGGGTCAAGGCGGCCAGACCCCGCGCGGAGCCTTGGTTTTCTCCCCCCACCCTCGCTTCTCTCGCCGAAGATGGGCTATAATGCGCGGTCACGGTCACAGTGAGGGTCGACTATGCCTGTCTACGAGTACCAATGCGGCGGTTGCGGTCAGCGGTTCGAAACCTTCCAGTCCGTCCATGCCAATCCCGAAGACACGAAGTGTTCCCACTGCGGCGCAAAAAAGGCGACACGTCTCATGTCCGCCTTTGCCTCGAAGATCGTCGGCACCGCCAAGCCCACCTTCACGGAGATGAAGGCGTACAACATGCTGCATGAGCGCATGGACAAGCTCAAGAAGCTGCCGCCGATCCTCGGAAAACGCACCAACCTGAATGCTAGCGCGAGCAACCCTTCAGGGTCCGGCTCCTCGAGCGATGGGGGTTCAGTCGGGGGGTAGTGTGCGTTCGGAGTCGGGAGACATTCGATTCAATCCCTTCCAGCACAGCCGGATCCTCGCGCTAGCAGCTTGTCTGATCGTCGTAGCGGCGGCCACTCCGGCCGCCCTGGCCGACAACGTGCTGGGTCCGGTCGCGGTCGCCGGGCATGGTCCGGAGCGTCCGATGATCGAGGACCTGGCCGAGGCGTTCGAGAGGAAAAATCCGGGCGCCTACGTCGATATCGTCTGGCATCAGAACCTGAAACCGATTCATCTCGTGCGATCAGGCGAGGCCGACATCGCCGTGATGGGCAAGCCCGAGCCGGATCTGGTCGCCCACCAGATCGCCTGGGATGGCATCGCCATCATGGTCGACCTGATGAACAAGATCAAAAGCGTGACGAAGTCACAGGTGGCCGACATCTTCTCGGGAAAGGTCAAGTTCTGGTCGGAGGTGGGCGGGCCGGACACACGGGTCAAGATCATCAATCGCCACTATACGCAGAACCTGACCTATTCGTTCGAGCATTCGCTCGGCATCGACGGCAAAATCCCCGACTCGGCTGAGGTCATCGGGCCCGAGCAAAAGGCCACCAACAAGGTTGTGGGCACGCTCCCCCCCTACGGGGCGGTGACCTACATGTCGCTCTCGCCGGCCCTGGCGGCGGTCAAGACCGGCGTCGCCGTGAGGCTCCTGCCGGTCGACGATGTGGAGCCGGAGGGTCCCACCGTGAAGGACGGCCGCTACACCCTTCGGAGGCCCGTGCTGCTCCTGACCCGCAAGGATCCGAGCCCGACGACCCAGGCGTTCATCGACTTTGCCCTCAGCCCGGAAGGGCAGCGTCTGATCGATCGAAGTTATACGTCCCTCGACCTGAACCATTCACGTGAAGGAGGCTCGCATGCTGACGCGCGTCATGGCGGTCATAGCGATGGGATTCCTCGTGACGGCAAGTGGCCCGCAATTCCATACTGCGCTCGCTGCCGACGAAGGATCGGTCGTCGAGGGATCCGGGTACAGCCTGTTCGATACGGAATCCATCGTCGGGTACGACGAAGAGAAGGTCAAGAAGGACCCGGTCTGCGATCGCACCAAGCGGCCCTCGATTCACAAAGTTGAGCCGGACACCGTGAAGCCCGGAGACAAGATCGTCATCAAAGGGGAAAACTTCGGCACACCGGAGTGCTTCCGCGGCGTGAACTTCAGCAAGGCCTCCAAGGTCCAGGTGAATTACAAATATGTGAGCGACTCGACCATCGAGGCCGTGGTGCCCAACGATGTGCCGTCGGGCATGACCTTCGTGCTGACGATCACCGGTGCCGGCAGCGCGCAATCCAAGGCGATCCTGGTGACCCGGTAGGGGCCCTGCCAGCCGCCCGATTCCAGCCCGTTTTCCGTCACTTCCACCCTCGACAGATCTCGAGACGGTGTGCTACCTTACCGGCCTTCGCTGAAGGGGTTGAGGGAGCGTCTCTCATTATTCATGTTTAGAAAGATCCTCGTAGCCAATCGTGGCGAGATCGCGATGCGGATCATCCGCGCATGCCGCGAGCTGAACATCGCGACGGCCGCCATCTACTCGGACGCGGACCCCACCGGCATCTATGTCAAAAAAGCGGACGAGGCCTATCTGGTCGGGCCGGGCCCCGTGAAGGGGTTTTTGGACATGAACCAGCTCGTGGACCTCGCCCACCGCATCCGTGCCGACGCGATTCATCCGGGGTACGGATTCCTCGCGGAGAACGCCCAGTTCGCCCACCTCTGCCAGGTGAACCGGCTCACGTTCATCGGCCCCTCGCCCCAGGCCATCCACCTCATGGGCAGCAAGCTGCAGGCCCGGGAGATCGCGAAGAAGGTGGGCGTGCCCGTGGTGCCGGGCACGGACAAGGCCATCACCAACGTGGAGGAGGCCGAAGCCTTCTGCCGGGAGCACGGCTACCCCGCCATGGTCAAGGCGAGCGCGGGCGGCGGGGGCCGTGGCCTGCGCGTCATCCGCTCCGAGGACGAGCTGCGGCCGAACGTCGAGACCTGCGCGCGGGAAGCCGAAGCGGCCTTCGGCGACGGCAGCCTCTTCATCGAGAAATACATCGAGCGCCCGCACCACATCGAATTTCAGGTCTTGGCCGACAAACATGGCACGGTCATCCATCTCGGGGAGCGAGACTGCTCCATTCAGCGGCGCCATCAAAAGCTCATCGAGATCGCGCCCTCTCTGGTGTTGACGCCGAAGCTGCGCGCGGAGATGGGCGAAGCAGCGATCGCCATCGCCCGGGCCGTCGACTACGACAACGCGGGCACCGCGGAGTTCCTGCTGGACCAGGACGGACACTACTACTTCATCGAGATGAACCCGCGCATCCAGGTCGAGCACACGATCACGGAGCAGATCACGGCCGTGGACATCGTCCGGGCGCAGATCTCCGTCGCCGCCGGTTTGCCGCTGGAGTTCCAGCAAAAGGACGTCACGCTGCAGGGCTACGCCATTCAATGCCGCATCAACGCGGAGGACCCGAAGAACAACTTCGCGCCCTCGACCGGCAAGATCACCGCGTACTATTCCCCGGGGGGCATCGGGGTCCGGATCGACGGCGCGGTTTACAAGGACTACACGGTGCCCCCATACTACGATGCGCTGCTCGCCAAGCTCATCGTCCGCGGGCGAACCTGGGAAGAGACCGTGAGTCGCATGCACCGTTCCTTGGAGGAGTTTGCGTTGCGAGGCGTGAAGACGACGATCCCCTTCATGATGAAGATCATGGAGGAACCCGATTTCCGAGCCGGGCGCTTCGACACCTCGTATCTGGAGACGCACCCCGAACTGTTTCAATACGAAGCCAGGATGGAGCCCGAGGACTGGGTCGTCACCATCTCGGCCGCCATCGCCGCCTACGAGGGATTGTAAGTGGCCTCCCGCCGGAAGAAGCGTACGACCAAAGCCGCCCCCCGTCGCCAGCCTGGCCGTTCCCCACTGCCGGCCCCGCGGCTGGTCACGCCCGGGGCTCCCCTGGACGTCGTCGCGGCTCCCGCCAAGCGCCTGCAGATCACCGACGTGGTGCTCCGCGACGCGCACCAATCGTTACTGGCAACTCGCATGCGCACCGAGGACATGCTGCCCATCGCGGAGCAGCTCGATTCGGTCGGGTACTGGTCCCTCGAGGTCTGGGGCGGCGCCACCTTCGACACCTGCCTGCGGTATCTCAAGGAAGATCCCTGGGAACGGCTCCGGACCCTTCGGGCCGCCATGCCGAACACGCGTCTCCAGATGCTGCTGCGCGGCCAGAACATCGTCGGGTACCGGCATTACCCGGATGACGTGCTCGATGCGTTCATCGACCGTTCGGCGGAAAACGGGATCGACGTGTTCCGCATCTTCGACGCGCTCAACGACGTCCGCAACATGAAGCGCGCCATGCTGCGCGTGCAGGCCTCCCGCAAACACGTCGAGGCTGCGATCTGCTACACGGTCAGCCCCGTCCACAGCCTGGACAATTTCATCGACCTCGCGAAGCAGCTCGAGGACCTGGGCACGGACACCTTGTGCATCAAGGACATGGCCGGCCTCCTGGCGCCGATCGACGCGTACGTGCTCGTACGGAGGCTCAAGGAGACGGTCCGCGTCCCCATCCACCTCCATACGCATTACACGTCGGGCATGGCCTCGATGTCCTCGCTCATGGCGATTCTTGCCGGGCTCGACATGCTGGACACGGCCATCTCTCCCCTGGCCGGCGGGACGTCCCACCCGACGACGGAGACCATGGTGGCCTCGCTGCGCAACACGCCGTACGACACCGGTCTGAACCTCGAGCAGTTCTCGCCGATCTCCGATCACTTCCGCGAGGTGCGAAGAAAATATCGACAGTTCGAGAGCGAGGTCACCGGTGTGGACGCGGACATCCTCGCCTCCCAGATTCCGGGCGGCATGTTGTCCAATCTTGCCGCGCAGTTGGCCGAGCAGAATTCGCTCGACAAGATCAAGCAAGTTCTGGAGGAAGTGCCGCGCGTGCGGGAGGACATGGGATATCCCCCCCTGGTCACGCCCAGCAGCCAGATCGTCGGCACGCAGGCGACCCTCAACGTCGTGACCGGTGACCGCTACAAGGTCATCACGTCCGAGACCAAGAACTACTTCCTGGGGCTCTACGGCCACCCGCCGGGGCCCGTGAACCAAGAGGTTATGGCCCGTGCCATCGGCGACGAAAAACCCATTCGTGGACGACCCGCGGACCACCTGGACCCGGAGCTCCCCGCCGCCAAACGGGAAGTGAAGGGCAAGGGGCGCTCCATCGAGGACGCCCTGTCCTATGCCCTGTTCCCCAACGTGGCGCGGCAGTATTTGGATGAGCGGGAGCGCGGGGAGCTGAAGCCCGAGCCTCTGGCCCCGCCGACCGACAAGAGCCCGGCGGTGGCGCACGAGCTGCATCTGGCCCCGGCCGAGTTCAACCTGTCGCTCCATGGAGAGACCTACCACGTGGCGGTCTCCGGCGCCGGTCGGAAGAAGGACGGCCGTAAGCCCTACTATATTCGGGTGAACGACAAGCTGGAAGAGGTCTACCTCGAGCCCCTGCACGAGGTCCTGGCGGGAGTGCCGGAGACGGCCGAGCCCGGCAAGGCGCCGGCGCCGCGCCGCCCGAAGCCCTCCCAGCCAGGCGACGTGGCGCCCCCCATGCCGGGCAAGGTGGTCCAAGTGCTGGTGGCCGAGGGCGATCGCGTGGCTCTGGGCGATGCAGTGCTGATCATCGAGGCCATGAAAATGGAAAGCCGGGTCCCGGCGCCGATCGACGGCACGGTCAAGGCCGTGCACGTCAAAGCGGGTGATGACGTCAAGACCGACGAAACGCTCATCCAGTTGGAATGACCCGGCGGCGCCCTTCGCCGGCGGGCGACGGGCGGTCCATCACGCCCCGCTGTCCCTGTCCACGTGGATACTGCTCGCCGTGCTGTTGAGCGCCTGCGCGAACGACACCTCGATCCCATCCTGGCTCGACTCCATCCGCCGCGTGCCCATCCGGACCGTCCAGGTCGACGGACAGCGCATTGCCTATCTCGATGAGGGGCAGGGGTCGCCCGTCATCCTCGTGCATGGGCTGGGCGGCACACTCTGGAATTGGGAATACCAACAGGCGGCCCTCTCGGCCTCCCACCGGGTGATCACGCTGGATCTCATCGGCTCCGGGTACTCGGACAAGCCGGACATCGAGTACCGTCCGGAGCAGGTGGTCGAGTTCCTGCGCGGATTCATGGACGCGCTCGAGATTCAGCGGGCGTCCCTGGTGGGCAATTCGATGGGGGCGGGTGTGGTCTCCGCGATGGCGCTCGCCCACCCGGCGCGGGTGAACCGCCTGGTCCTCATCGGCGGCTTCCCGCGCGGCGTTCGGGAGAAGCTCGGCGACACCTTTGTGAAGACCGCGGTCGAATCCCGCGCCCCGATCTGGCTGGTGGAGCTCGGCAATTGGTTCGCCGGCCGCGGGATGACGCGCACGGTGCTGAGCGAGATCGTGCACGATCAAACCTTGCTGACTCCGGCCGTGATCGAGCGCTCGTACCGGAATCGCAAGCGCCCCGGCCTCATTCCGCCGCTGATCAGGCTCACCCGTAACCTCGAGCTCTGGGAGCAGGGCGACGCGTTGCGACTCCACGAGATCACGCACCCCACGCTGATATTATGGGGCACGGAAGACCGCGTCTTCCCCCCGGAGGTGGGACGCGCGCTCCATGGCCTGATCGCGGGCTCTCGTTTCGAGCTGATTCCGGAAGCCGGCCACATGGCTCAATGGGAACGACCCGAGGCCGTCAACGCCATCCTGCTCGACTTCCTCCGCCCTTGACAGTGCCGCTCCGCTGGCGGCATATACGAGGTCAACGCGCCAGCCACGATCACGACCCTATGAAAAAGACCACGCAGCCTGAAAGGAGCCCACAATGAAGTCCCAGAGACGCTTTCTCGTCGCCGCCCTGGCGCTCGCCGTCCTCTGCGGTGCATCCGGCTGCGCCGCCCTGCAATCATCCAATGAGACACGGTTTACATACAAGGACTTGACCGTCGCCAAGGACAGCGTCAACGCCGGATCCGGCCAGATGGTGACCCTGAAAGGCAAGGCCTTCGGTCTCGAAGGGTTCGGCGTTCGAACCGGCGACCAGCTCCGCGACGCGCAACTGACCGCGCGAGATCTTTCTCCCGTCAACATCGCGGGCACGAAAGGCAAGGTGCGCATCATCAGCATCGTCCCATCCCTCGACACGCCGGTCTGCGAGCAACAGACCCACTATCTGAGCGAGAGGAACAACGGGCTCGATCGTTCGGTCGAGCTGATCACGGTCAGCATCGACACGCCGTTTGCACAGGACCGCTTCGCCAAAGAGGCCAAGATCAAGAACGTGACCTTTCTGTCCGACTACCGGGGCGGAGAGTTCGGAAAGACCTACGGGTTGTTGGTCAAGGATCCGCACATTCTTGCGAGAACGGTGATGGTCATCGATGAAAACAACGTGATCCGCTATATGCAGATCACACCCGAGCTGGCCAACATGCCGGACATGAATGCCGCGTTCCGTGCCGCACGGGACTTGGTCCGGGGCTAGCCTCTCACCACACGCTTCGTACCCCGCGCCCATCATGTCTTTCTGTGACCGACTCCGGAAGGCCGCCCAGCCCATTTGGGACGCCCAGCTCACACACCCGTTCGTCGTGGCGTTGGGCAATGGCACGCTGCCGGAGCGGAAATTCAAGTACTACATTCTCCAGGATGCGCGGTTCCTCGGCGACCTCGCGCGGGTCTTCGCCGCCGCCGCCGAGAAGGCGCCCGATCCGGACTCCAGCCTGCGCTTCGCCAAGCTGGTCGAGGAGACGATCCTTGTGGAACGCGGGCTGCATGAGAGCTTCGGCAAGCGGTGGAAGCTGAGCCCCAGGCAGATGGCATCCGTCCCCATGGCGCCGACGAACTACGCCTATACCCGGCACATGCTGTCCGTGGCTCGATCCGGCTCCGCCGCCGAGATCACGGTGGTCGCCCTGCCCTGTGCGTGGATCTATTGCGTCGTGGGCCGCCACTTCCTGAAGAAGGGCTCGCCGAAGCCCGGCCACCCCTATCGGGACTGGCTCATGATGTACAGCTCGCCGGAGTTCGCCGAGGTCCAGGAGTGGATGCGGCGCCAGGTGGATGGGTGGGTGAAGTCGGCCGGCCCGGCGGAGCGTCGGCGGATGCAAGAGAGCTTCATGATCAGCTCGCGGTACGAATGGATGTTCTGGGAGATGGCCTGGAAGGAGGAGCAATGGCCCGTCTGATTGTACGGGTCACCGGGGCAGGAGTGAAAACAGATGAAGGTCTCGAGTCCTAGCTCTGTAGCTGCGCCATCTCATGGCGCCTCCTGGCTTCGCTGCAGTCCAGGGGAGGAATTCGCGACGCCAGGCGGGGCCCCGCGCCGTCCGTCCGATTGTCGTGGCGCATTGGGGCAGAGAAAGTGATCTAGATTTCGGACCATACCGAACGGCGAGAGAGCAGAGCATGCCGGAGAGGTCCTACACGAGGGCACTTGGGGACGGCGCTCGGAAGCGACATTACCATAGGACGGAAAAGGGCGTCGTTGTGGACTATGTAGTCCAGCTCGAGGTCCAGGTGACCGGTTCATGGCGAGCCGTCATCCGTTATGACTGCGCCCATGACTTTTCGCACGTGGACCGCTACAATAGGGGTGGCGAGCAACAGAAAGAAGAGCTTGGACTCCCCTATGCAGAGAGCTTACCTTCGCGGACGAGGACATCGACCTCAACTGGCAAGCTTACCGCGACAGGTTCTTGCTCGGAGAGATGCCATGAGTCTATTTGAAAAGCGGAACAGTCTCTTGGGGGTGGAGTTCGACCGCTACGTCCGGGAGCATCCAGAGTTCGCGGAGCAGATTCAGAACAACGCCCAGGTTATCTTGTTGATCGAAGGCGATGAGGCATTCAATGAATGGAGTGTCCGCATCGGCAAGCAGCAAGCCGAGCCACAGCAGCCGCTTGTCTATGTAACGATCAAGAAACTCGGACCCGCCCATTCCCGCATCGAGGAGCTCAGCCTGGCGACAGGCTAAAAGGTCCGCATCTGCCGCGCGAACTTTCGGACCCCCAAGAAGCCAGCTTTGTAGCTGCGCCATCTCATGGCGCCTCCT